>JBIIHZ010000403.1:0-2578 GCA_044235265.1 Candidatus Sericytochromatia bacterium | reverse complement strand
GCTCGTCTTCCAGGGAGATTTCCTGCAGGGGCTCGGGATCGGGCAGATCGAGTCCCAGCGCCTCGAGGGGGTCGAGGGGGCCCTCACCCGCCAGGAAGTCGCCGCTCCTATCCGGCGACTGTACCGCCCCGAGGCGATGGGGGATGGTTTCCGGGTCCTCGTCCAGGAAAAGGGTACGGGGCTGCAGGCGACGACGCTTTCCGGCCTGGAGGGCGAGGCCTGGCGTCCGTCGCGGCGTCCCGGCTGGCTCCGGATTGCGGGGGTGGTGTGGTCGCGACTTTTCAGAGGCTGAGCCCGCCTTTCGGGCCTTCCGTGTTAAGATATCGGATCGGGGTCCTCCAGAAGGCGTAAAGACCTTCGGGGCCCGTGTGTACCGTCCGTCAGGGAGTCAAGCGCCGAATCATGCTGGATCCAACCATGCTCGATCCCAACGTCACCTTCGCGCTGCTCGTGGTGCTCGCCCTGGCCATCGGTGTCCCCGTCGTGATGCTGATCCTGCACGCTCTGCTGGGTCGGGCTCGCGTGCGGACCGAGGCCAAGGGATCGACCTACGAAGCGGGCATCAAGCCCGCCGCGACCGTGGGGTCGGCCCGGGAACGTTTCTCGGTCAAGTTCTATCTCATCGCCATCCTGTTCATCATCTTCGATGTCGAGGCCGTGTTCCTGTATCCGTGGGCGGTCAATTTCCAGAAGCTGGGTCTGTACGGCTTCGTCGAGATGCTCATCTTCCTCGCGGTGCTGTTCGCCGGCTTCATCTACATCCTCCGGAGGGGAGCGCTCAAATGGGAGTAGAAACCCAGGGTGAAGCCAGCTGGCTGGTCACCCGCGTCGACGAGGTTCTCAACTGGGGTCGCAAGTACAGCCTGTGGCCGATGACCTTCGGCACGGCCTGCTGCGCCATCGAGTTCATGGGGGCCGTGAGCTCGGTGTTCGATCTGGCGCGCTTCGGCGCCGAGGTCGTACGGTTCAGCCCCCGTCAGGCCGACCTCCTGCTCGTCGCCGGAACCATCACCTACAAGCAGGCTCCGGTCCTCAAGCAGATCTACGACCAGATGCCCGACCCCAAGTGGGTCATCTCGATGGGGGCCTGTGCCTCTTCGGGCGGCTTCTATGACAACTACTGTACGGTCCAGGGAATCGACGAGTTCGTGCCGGTCGATGTCTACATCGCCGGTTGCCCTCCGCGCCCCGAGGCCATCCTCGATGCCATCATCAAGCTGCAGGAAGGGGTTGTCTCGAAGGAGACCATCGCTTCCGGTGCTTCGGCCTGACCGACTGGAAGGTTTGTTCCATGGAGATGAGCCTCACGCTCCGCAAGCTCAAGGAAAAGTTCGGAGACAAGATCCTGTCGATGTCCTCGTGGCGCGGTGACGACACCGTCGTCGTCGGCAAGGAGTCGCTGATCGCCGTCGTCACGTTCCTCCGCGACGATGCCGAGCTCTCGTACAACTTCCTGGTCGACATCGCCGGCGTCGATTACATGACGCATCCGAAGCCCCAGCCCCAGCGGTTCGCGGTGGCCTATCACTTCCTGTCGATGGCCTTCAAGCATCGCGTCCGGGTCAAGGTGTTCGCGAGCGCCAAGGATGAGATCCCGACCCTCACGGGACTGTGGAAGTCCGCTGACTGGTGCGAGCGCGAGATTTTCGACCAGTATGGCCTGCGCTTCGCTGGGCACCCCAACCTCAAGCGCCTGCTCAACCACGTCGAGTTCGTCGGTCACCCGCTGCGCAAGGACTACCCCATCAAGAAGCGGCAGGTCCTCTCGGCGAGCGATCCCATGATGGATGAGATGAAGAAGCGCCTGGCCCTCAAGGGCCTCGTGGTGGAAAGGTAGCCCCATGGCAGCGAATCCCGGACAGATCGTCCCCACGGCTCTCGACGAGGGTCTGGAGCGCGAGTTCTATCGCGACCTGCACACCGATCTCATGTTCCTCAATCTCGGTCCTTCCCACCCGGCTGCTCACGGCACGCTGCGGACCTTCGTCGCGCTCGACGGGGAGACCATCAAGGCGGCCGTCGCCGAGATCGGGTACCTGCATCGTGGTTTCGAGAAGACCGTCGAGCAGCGCACGTGGACGCAGGCGATCCCGTACACGGACCGTCTGAACTACTGCTCGGCCGCGCTCAACAACTTCGCGTTCTGCTCGGCCGTCGAGAAGATGCTCGATCTCCAGATCACCCCGCGCGCCGCGGCCATTCGCGTCATCGTGGGTGAGCTCATGCGCATCATCGACCACCTGATCTGCATCGGGACCAACCTGGTCGATATCGGCGCGCTGACGAACTTCTGGCTGACCTTCAACAAGCGCGAGCTGGCGTATGACGTGCTGGACAAGCTCTGCGGGGCTCGTCTCACGAACTCGTACGGTCGAATCGGCGGCCTGTACCGAGACCTTTACGACGGGGCGACGCAGGACATCCTGCACGTCGTCAAGGAGTGCGAGGAAGCGGTCGACGAGGTCGAGAAGCTCATTCGCAAGAACCAGATCTTCATCGGCCGTTCGAAGGATGTCTGCGTCTTTTCGGCCGAGCAGGCTCTCTCGTATGGTTTCACGGGCCCCTGCCTCCGCGCCTC
>JBIIHZ010000050.1:0-8689 GCA_044235265.1 Candidatus Sericytochromatia bacterium | reverse complement strand
CCCCGTCTCCTCGATGTCGAGAGGCTCCGGCAAGGCCGTGAGTGCCAGGGAAGTTCCCTCCAGCAGGGGCATGAACTCGGCGAGCTTGTGGGCGCTGGTGGTGGCGAGATGAATGTGCAACGGACCTCCCGGTCAGGTCTTGCGAGCTACCGCGGATGCGGCCCCCTGCGGGGTCTTCGCCACGCGGTACGCCTTCAGGACGTCGGCGATGCGCTGGAGCGCGCTGAGCACCCGCGAGAGGTGCGCCATGTGGTGAACCTCGACGATGAGCGTGATGACGACGATCTTGTGGCGCGCCTGGCGGACCTTGACCGTCCGGATGTTGGTCTTCGTGTCGGCCATGGCCTGGGAGACGTCCTTGAGGACCCCCACCCGGTCGAAGACCTCGACGGCGATCTCGACGGGATAGGTCGTGGTCTCGTCCATCCCGGCCCAGCTGGCATGGACACGCCGCCCCGGCTCGGCGGCCTGGACGTTGAGGCAGTCGACGGCGTGGATGCTGATCCCGCGTCCCCGCGTGACCGTCCCCGCGATGGGCTCACCGGGCACGGGCGAGCAGCACTTCGAGACCTGGACCTGCATCCCGGGCTCGCCGTCGACCAGGATGCCGCGATGGTTGTGGTTCTTCCCGAGCGGCTTCGGCTTCGCGATGGGCAGCTCGGGCTCGGGCGGCGCCATCTCGGCCCGCACGAGATTGGCCACCTGCATCGAGGTCTTCTCGCCGTAGCCGATGCCCGCAAGGAGATCGTCGACCTCCTTGTAGTTCATCTTCTGGGCGATCGCGAGGAGGCGATCGCTCTTGATCAGCTGCTCGAGACCATTCCGGCCGAGTTCGCGCTCCAGGGCCTCTCGCCCGAGCTGGATGTGCTCGTCTCGCCGGTGCTTGCGGAACCAGGCCCGGATCTTGTTGCGCGCCCCGGCCGTCGCGACGAAGTTGAGCCAGTCCAGGGACGGGCGCCCCTGCTTGGTCGTCATGATCTCGATGATGTCCCCGTTCTTGAGGACGGTGTCGAGCGTGACGATGCGGCCATTGACCTTCGCCCCGATGCAGCGGTTGCCGACATCGGTGTGCACGCGGTAAGCGAAATCGATCGGCGTGGACCCCGGAGGCATGTCGATGACGTCCCCGCGAGGGGAAAAGACGAAGACCTCCTGGGTGAGCAGGTCGCCCTTGACCGCCTCGACGAACTCCTGGCTGTTCTTGACGTCCCCCTGCCACTCCAGGAGCTGCTTGAGCCATGTGAGCTTGTGCTCGGACTCGTCGAGCGCACCGCCGCCGTCCCGGTTCTCCTTGTACCGCCAGTGGGCCGCGACGCCGTACTCGGCGATGCGGTGCATCTCGCGGGTCCGGATCTGGACCTCGACGGGCTTACCGGCCGGCCCGATGACCGTCGTGTGCAACGACTGGTACATGTTGGGCTTGGGCATCGCGATGTAGTCCTTGAAGCGCCCCGGAAGCGGGCGCCACACCGAGTGAACGACCCCCAGCACCTCGTAGCACTCGCGGATCGAATCGACCAGCACCCGCACGGCCGTGATGTCGAAGAGGTCGGAGAATTCCTTTCCCTGGCTCTGCATCTTCTGGAAGATGCTGTACAGGTGCTTCGGGCGACCGTAGACCTCGGCGCCGGTGATCCCCACCCGCTCGAGCTCATCCCGGATCGCGGTGTTGATCTCGTCGATGTAGCGTTCGCGCTCTTCTCTCCGCTCACCCAGCGACCGGGCGATCTCGTAATACTGCTCGGGATGCAGGTAGCGGAGGGACATGTCCTCCAGCTCCCACTTGATCTTCCCCATCCCGAGCCGGTGGGCCAGCGGGGCGAAGATCTCGAGGGTCTCTCGCGAGACCTCGACCTGCTTCTCGGGCCGCATGTGCTTGAGCGTCCGCATGTTGTGCAGACGATCGGCCAGCTTGATCAGGATGACCCGGACGTCCTTGGCCATCGCGACGAACATGCGCCGGAAGTTCTCGGCCTGACGCTCCTCTTTCGAGGAAAACTTGAGCTTCTCGAGCTTCGTGACCCCCTCGACGAGGCGGCAGACCTCCGCGCCGAAGCGCTTCGTCATCTCGTCCGGGGTGACCTCGGTGTCCTCGAGGACGTCGTGCAGCAGACCGCCCGCGACGGTCGCCCCGTCGGCCTCGAGCTGGGCGAGGATCAGGGCCACCTCGTACGGGTGGACGATGTAGGGTTCCTCGCTCTTGCGAAACTGCCCTTCATGCTTGGAGAACGCGAAGGCATACGCCTTCTCGACCAGATCGATCTCCTCGGGAGAGGCATATCGCCTCATCACGCGCGTCAGGGATTCGGTGGCGATCGCGGTCATCCGTCAAGCTTCCTGCACGCCGGTGGGCACGCTCCGGCTGGCGAGTGGGGGGCAAACGCGGCACCCGATCATCGTCGATCCTGCCCCAGGATCTGGAACGGTTCCAGTCTTATACCCGGAGGACGGCAGGAGCCTCGGCTCCCTGGACCTCATGAAGACGCAACTGGAGGCGCGCCTGGTTGCGGAAGTGGTTGAACTCCGGGGTGACTCGCACGGAGACCCGATCCGGCACCGGATGCAGGGCCCCCATCCGGAAACCGACGGCCTCCCGGAGCACCGTGTCATCTTGAAGCTCGAGATACAAGACCTGCCGCTCCGCTCCGCGGGTGCCCTGGTGATGAACCTGCACGTCCCGGATGCCGAAGACGGGCTCGGGATTGCCCTGCCCGGTGGGCTGCAGCCGCTCGAGATCGCGGACGACCTCGGGCGTGAGTTCGCCCAGCGTCAGCTCGGCATCCACCACGGGAGTGGAGATCGCCCGCCAGTCGACCGACTGGGCGCGGATCGCCTCGGCGAGCGCCAGGCGGAACTCCTCGAGGCGGCTCCGCTCGAGCGTGACGCCGACGGCCTGCGCGTGTCCACCGAACTTCTGGAGCAGGTGCCGGCACGACTCGAGGGCCTGGCACAGGTTGATGGGGGCCGGTGACCGGCCCGAGCCCTTCCAGGAGCCGCCATCGGCCCCCAGGAGAATCACGGGCCGCTGGGTCGCGTCCATGAGCCGGGCTGCGACGATTCCGAGGATGCCCCGGTGCCAGTCTTCACTTGCCAGCACGATGACCTCGTCCTGCGCGACGCGGTCGAGCAGCGCGTGGGCCTCGGCCTCGATCTGACGGGAAACGTCCTGGCGGCGCTGGTTGATGAGCTCGAGCTGGTCGGCATGGATGCGGGCGTCCCGGAGCGTCTCGGCGAGCAGCAGCTTGAGGGCGGTCTCGGCATGCTCCATGCGCCCGGCCGCGTTGATGCGCGGGGCGATCCGGAAGCCCACGTCCATCGCGGTGATCGCGGCGAGCGAGCTCATGCGGGACACGTCAGCGAGCGCCTGGATACCCGGGCGCGGCCGCGTGGCCATCCGGTGCAGGCCCCGCGTCACCAGCGTGCGGTTGACCCCCACCAGGGGCGCGACGTCCGCGATGGAGCCCAGGGCCACCAGGTCGAGCAGGTCGTCCACGCCGGCTCCGGGAACCATCTGTTCGAGGGCACAGGCCAGCGTGTAGGCGACCCCGACTCCGGCCAGACCGGCCATCTCGGGCGGGCACCCTCCCAGACGCGGGTTGATCAGCACGTGCGGCTCGGGAAGTACCTCGGGCGGCGTGTGGTGATCCGTCACGATCACCTCCATCCCGAGGCTGCGCGCGTGCCGCACCTCCTCGACGGCCGCCACCCCGTTGTCGACCGTGACGACCAGCCGGAACCCGCGGGCCGCCAGATTGTCGAGGGCCTGCCGGTTCATGCCGTAGCCATCCTCGAAGCGATGCGGCAGGAAGTAGTGGGCGTTGTAGCCGCTGCGCGCGAGATAGCCGTAGAGCAGCGTCGTGCTCGTCACGCCGTCCGCATCGTAGTCGCCGTAGACGAGCACGGGTTCCTGGCGATCGAGGGCCTGGACGAGGCGGTTGGCGGCCTCGTGAACCCCGGGCAGGGACCAGGGATCGAGTTCACAGGGGTCGAGGCCCAGGTACCGACGGGCGGCCGGGACGTCGTCGACGCCTCGCCCGACGAGCAAGCGGGCCAGCAGGGGCGTCACGCCGAGCGTGTCGGCGAGCAGGGCGATCCGGTCGGGATCGGCAGGACGCGTGATCCAGGGCTCTCGGGACATGGTGGCGCCTTGCTCGAACGGAGGACGGAGGAATCCCCAAGATAGCACGCTCGCTGCCTTTTGACATCTCGGCGGACCGGATGGTAACCTGGATGCGTTGCCGGATTAGCACAGCGGTAGTGCATTCGATTCGTAATCGAAAGGTCGTGGGTTCGATTCCCACATCCGGCTCTGGCACCCCCGTAGCTATTTGGCGTATTGCCTGCTCGGGTTTGGTGCCTTTTTTTTGATGTTGTTCAGGCGAGAGCCCGGCAGCCTCCCTTTACGGGGTGACGCAGCCGGGCTCTCGGGCGTTCAGTGGGGGTTACCGACTCTGCCAGAAGGACGGAGCCGCGGGCTTTTCGGCAATCGTCACGCGGGTTCAAGGCACGATCTCCACGAGGACATCCCGGGCGATGAGGCGATACAGGGTTTCCAGGTCGTGGTCGTGCATCCGGATGCACCCGTGAGAGCGGTCCTGGCCGATCGAGGCGGGATCGGTCGTCCCGTGGATCGCGAGGCCGCGCCGCCCGGGCACCGAAATGCCGACCCACCGTCGACCCAGCGGATTCCCCGGGGCCCCCCCCGGGATGATGCGCCCGGACGGGCTCCGGTATGCGGGGTCGACCGCCATCGAGACCACCGGAAAGCGCCCTACGGGTGTACTGCCGCCCCGGCCCAGCCCCACCGGGGCGGACATCACGCGCAGGGAATCCCGGTAGAGTTCGAGGACGTGCAACCTCGCGCGAATGACGACACGGATCGTCCCGGACGCCTCGCCCCCGGCGGCCGCTGGCAGGTTCGACATCCGTTTCGAGACGGCTCCTTCCCCGGATGATGCGGTTCCAGATCGAATGGTTCCCGGACGAACGGTTCGCGCAGGCCTCGAAGATGCTGAAGCCCCACGCCCCGGCTGCAAGCCGCCGGAAGACCCGAAAGGACCGAGCGTTTCGGGCCCGGGTTCTGGCCGTAGGGACGGAAAGAGTCGCCACGGGGAAGGGCGGTCGTCGGGCCCGGGGCTCCAGACGAGGTCCCGCGGACGCTCCGGCCCACCGGGAGACGGACCGGGACGGACGGGAAACTCCCAGACTGCGAGGCGCCACCACCAGCGCGGCGGCCCTGACCCGCCGTCGAGCGCCAGCCATCCCGCTGCGAGCAAGACGGCCAGGGCGACCAGACGTGCCAGCAAGCGGTCGCGGGACCGGCGCGGGGGTTGCGAAGATTCTGGCGCTCCCGGCGCCACGGCGACCTCCTTCTTGCAATGGATTTGCATTCCATCGGCAGACCGGTTACGATCCGGATCGCTCCAGCTTTCATTCCCTGAAGGGTGTACCCCTCGTGACGTCTCTGTCCCAGGATCCGGTCTTCTATGGCACGCTCGCCAGCCTCGGCAGTCTGACCGGCGCGGGGCTCACGGTTCAGGCCCGGAGCTGGATCGCCCGCCACATCGGACACATCCTGGCCTTCGCGGCCGGCACGCTCCTGAGCGTCGCCTGCCTCGACCTCGTTCCGGAGGCCATCGAGATGACGGGCCTCACGCGAGCCCTCGGGTTGTTGCTGCTCGGGATGCTGGGATTCCACGTCCTCGAGAGCCGGCTGCACGCCCGCCACGGGGATGCCCCGGCCAGTCCCGGTGGCGAGGCCACGGGACACCAGCAGGCCATGGCCCTGATGGCGATCGCCGGAATGGGGTTCCACGCCTTCACGGATGGCCTTGTGCTGGGCCTGGGTTTCGAGGTCAGCACCGACACGGGGATGTCGACCACCCTGGGCCTCCTGGCGCACGCCCTGCCCCAGGGCATCGCCCTGGCCAGCGTCCTCCTGCATGCCCGTCTGCGTCCCTGGCAGGCCGTCGGTTTCGCAGCGGCGATCGCCGCGATGATCCCGGTCGGGACCCTGCTGGCCCACGTCCTGCCGAGCGGACTGTCCTCCACCTGGCTCGGTGGCATGCTGGCGATCGCCGCCTCGTCCTTCGTGTACGTGGGTGCCGTCGGACTGCTGCCTGAAAGCCTCCGGACCAAGGGCCATCCGCTGGCCTTCGCCGCCGGACTCGGGCTCGTGGCCCTCGTGCTCTCGCTGCATCACGGATAGCCGTCCGACCGGGTACGATGGGGCAGCCCACCCGCACCCGGAGACTCCGCCATGCCCTCCACCCCTTCAACCATCCGGAGCGACCTCGAGATCGCCCGTGACGTCCCCCTGCGCCCCATCGTCGAGATCGCCCGGACGCTGGGCCTCGAACCGGACGATCTGGACCTCTACGGTCGCTTCAAGGCCAAGCTCCCGGGCACGGTCCGGGAACGCCTGAACCCGCGCCCGGACGGCAAGCTCGTGCTCGTGACGGCCATCTCGCCCACCCCGGCGGGCGAGGGCAAGACGACCACGACCATCGGGCTCGGAGACGCGCTGGCGCGCCTGGGCCAGCGCACGGTGATCGCCCTGCGGGAGCCCTCGCTGGGACCGGCCTTCGGGGTGAAGGGCGGCGCCACGGGTGGAGGCCAGGCGCAGGTCGCGCCCATGGAGGACATCAACCTCCACTTCACGGGGGACTTCCACGCCGTGACGGCGGCCAACAACCTGCTGGCCGCGATGATCGACAACCACCTGCACCAGGGCAACGCACTCGGCCTCGATCCGCGCCGGATCACCTTCCAGCGAGCCCTGGACATGAACGACCGGGCCCTCCGGAACGTCGTTCTCGGCCTGGGCGGCAAGGCGCAGGGCGTGCCCCGCGAGGCCGGATTCTGCATCACGCCGGCCTCGGAGGTCATGGCCATCCTCTGCCTGGCTTCCGACCTGCACGACCTCCGGGAGCGCTGCGGAAACATCATCGTGGGCCACACGTTCGACGATCGCCCCGTCCGGGCCCGCGAACTCGACGCGCACGGGGCGATGGCCGTGCTCTTGCGCGAGGCGATCCATCCGAACCTGGTCCAGACGCTCGAGGGGACGCCCGCGCTCGTGCACGGCGGGCCGTTCGCGAACATCGCGCACGGCTGCAACACCCTGATCGCCACGCGCACGGCCCTGAAACTCGGTGATGTCGTGGTGACGGAGGCCGGCTTCGGGGCGGACCTCGGTGCCGAGAAGTTCCTGGACATCAAGTGCCGGGTGGGGGGGCTCACCCCCTCGGTGGTGGTCCTCGTGACGACGATCCGATCCCTCAAGATGCACGGCGGCGTGGCCCGCGGAGACCTCGCGGCAGAAAACCTGCCGGCCCTCGAGCGCGGGGCCGACAACCTGCGCCGCCATCTGCACGTCGTGACGGAGGTCTTCGGCCTCCCCTGCGTCGTGGCCCTGAACCCCTTCCCGGGCGACACGCCGGCCGAGATCGCGGCCCTCGAGGCGATCGTGACCCGCCAGGGAGGGCAGATGGTCCGGTCCGAGGTCCATGCCCGCGGGGGCGCGGGTGGCGAGGAGCTCGCTCGGGCGGTGCTCGCGAAGCTGGAATCCCGTGCACCGTTCAGGTTCGTCTACGAGACGGGCGATCCGCTCGCGACCAAGATCGAGCGGATCGCCACCCGGGTCTACGGGGCCCGGAGCGTGACCTTCAGCCCCGCGGCCAGCCGCGAGCTCGCGAGGCTGGAAGCGACGGAGCTCGCCTCGGCACCGGTCTGCATCGCCAAGACCGCCTATTCGTTCTCGCACGACCCCGGCCTCCTGGGCGCGCCGACCGGCTGGGAACTGCCCATCCGCGAGATCCGGCCCGTGGCCGGGGCAGGATTCGTCCTGGCGATCGCCGGAGACATCATGACGATGCCGGGGTTGCCCGCCCGACCGGCTGCCGGGAGCATCGATCTGGACGCAGATGGCCTGGTGACGGGCCTTTTCTGACCCTCGATACAAAATTACTCGTTAATTCTCTGTTACAGCCGCAAGTGAGGCTTGTTCCAGGGGTAGGTGACAAATATCACGATCGCGTGGCCTCTCCGGTGATGCTGTCACCGGAACTTCTCGGTGGAAGGACACGACACGATGGCACCATCCCGTAAACGATTCCTGCCAGGTTCCGCGACCCTGGCCGCACTGCTCCTCTCGACGGCCCTGCCGGGCTGGGCCGCCCCCCCCGACCAGAATGAGGCGAAGCGGCTGGGAGCTGCTCTCTTCACCCGGACGTACGGTTCGGAACAGGAGTTTCAAGATGCCGTGGACGGCTTGAAACGTCAGCTCCAGGGCCGGATCACGGCCGGATATACCACCGCGAACGTCTCGATGAACGGGGATCTGTCCCGGAGTGTCACCCGGATTCCTTCTGAAAGCGAACTCAAGCAGCGATTCGAGAAGACGATCGAGACGGGCCCCCTGACCCGGGAGGTCGTCACCGTGACGGGCTATACCGTCGACCAGAATCGCAAGCGGGTCAGCTTCCAGCTGCGCACGAGCGAACAATCGCGCAATCCGAGAATCTTCCTGTTCGGCAACGAGCAGAACGGCAACCGGAAGGTCTCGAGCTACATCGACGTCCTCCTCAACGAGAAGAACAACGACAACACGGACCTCCGGGATGGAGCCGGTATCGACCTGCCCCCCGAACTCGAATCGATGCTCAAGACCATCAAGAAGACGATATCG
>JBIIHZ010000402.1:0-2590 GCA_044235265.1 Candidatus Sericytochromatia bacterium | reverse complement strand
GCATCCGTCGGCAAGGCCACGACGGACGGGTTCTCGAAGGTGATGTCGCCGAGGTCGGCGGGAAGTCGGGCTGGCATCGAAGGCTCGCTATCCAGGCGGGAATCCATCCGTCACCTTACCATCCCGTCGGGAGACTGCAGGACTGGACACACCCGCGGCGGTCTGCTTAAATGCAATTGACTTGCATTAATGACGGGCTCGCGTCCGAGCCGTGCCAGGTCAACTTCGCCCGCTTCGTTGCTGGAGATTCACCGTGTCTCGACACCTTCCCATCGTCGCCCTGGCTCTGGGAGTGGCCCTGATGGCCGCCCCCGCCCTCGCTGCTCCGGTCGTCGCCACCGGGACCGTGCAGGATGCCCTCGGTCGCCCGCTTGCCGGCGTTCGCGTCTCGGTCGTGGATCGTTCCGGGAAGGTCCTGGCTCAGGCCACGACCGACGCGGCGGGCCGCGTGGCGCTGCCGGGCCTCGAGGTTGCCGAGTGCGAGCTGCGTGCCGAACTCGAGGGGTACGAGTCGGGCACCTTGCCCCTGCGCCTCGATGCCAGGGCCACCGCTCCTTTCGTGCTGGCCCTCTCGGCCCGCGAGGGGCTCGACTACGGTCTGAAGGTCAAGCGCCTGGATCGCGCCCGGACGGCTCTCAACCCGACGGTGGGCAGCACGCGCACCACCATCGACCGCAAGGCGCTCGAGAACCTCCCGGCCGGTGAGCGCACGCCGCTCAACGAGGTGCTCCTCCAGACCCCGAGCGTCGCACAGGGAACCCAGAACCAGGTTCACGTGCGGGGCGACCACGGCAACCTCCAGTACCGCATCAATGGCGTGATGCTTCCCGAGGGCGTCTCGTCGATGGCCGACACGCTCGACCTGCGCATCGCCGATCGCGTCGAGATCCTCACGGGTGCGCTGCCTGCCCAGTACGGCCTGCGCACGGCCGGGGTCGTCGATCTCACGACGCGCACGGGCCGCGCCCTGGACGGCTTGCGCCTCGATCTGTTCGGAGGCACGTACGGCGAGATCCAGCCGAGCCTCGAACTGGGGGGTAGCCGGGACGGCACGGACTACTATCTCCAGGGGAATTCCCGCTGGACCGATCTCTCCAGCAATCCGAGTACGTCGGATCCATCGATCGCGGGTGGCGGTCTGAGCCCCGGGCGTTCCACGCGCGGCTTCGGTTACGTCTCCACCCTGCTCGGCGACTCGGCGCGTCTGAGCGTCATGGGGGGAGCCTCGAATGCCGTCCAGCGCGTGCCCGGCAATCCTCTCCTGAAGAGCGAGGACCCGAAGTTCCCCGTGACGGGTGGCTTCGATGCGGCCAATCCGTCCCGCACGCTGGCTCCGAACAACGCTTACGGGGTCGTGGCCTTCCAGAACCGGACGCAAGGCGGGATCGATTATCAGGTGTCGGCCTTCGGGCGCAGCAGTGCCATGAGCTACTCGCCCGACCGAAACCTGGAGCTGGCCACCACCGGTCTCTCGGCCAGAGTCGACCGGGCGGGTTTGTCCGGAGGCTTGCAGGCCGACGTCGCCCAGCCGCTCGCGGACCACGGGACGCTCCGCTACGGCGGGTACCTGAGCCACGAGCAGGCGAGCTACACCACGGCCGCCGAGGTCTTCGACGTCGACGCCGAGGGCAAGGCCCTCTCGAATCAGACCCGGTCCATCGATGCGAGCAAGACCGTCGATAGCACGATCTCGAGCCTGTACGTCCAGGACGAATGGCGTCTCAGCGACGTGTTCACCACCAACGCCGGCCTCCGGTTCGACAACCTCGCCGGTTCGGTGGCGACGACCAACCAGCTGAGTCCGCGCCTCGGCTTCACCTGGAAGCTGCTGCCGGGCACCAATCTGTTCGGCGGCTATGCCCGCACGTTCACGCCTCCCACGATCGAACTCGTCGATGCCTCCAGCCTGTCACGCTTCGACGGGACCTCGGCGGCCATCGAGCCGGCGGCTGCCGGGGCAGGTCTCCCGACCGCGGAGAGCGCGCATTACCTCGACCTGGGGATCAACCACGAGCTCCTGCCGGGCTGGACCGTCGGTCTCGAGGGATATTACCGGGACGTCACCAACCTGCATGACGAGGGTCAGTACGGCAGCCTGCCGCTCTACACCATCGTCAACCTCAGGGAAGGCAAGATCTTCGGCGGCGAGTTCACGACGAGCTACCGTCGGCCGGGGCTGTCCACCTACCTGAACGTCGCGTACGGCGATGCGCGGGGCAAGGGCCTGGCGGCCGGAGCGAACCTGATCGAGGCCGAAGAACGCGAGGCACTCGAGAAGGATTTCATCTTCCTCGACCATGCCCAGCGCTGGACGGGCTCGGCCGGGGCCGTCGCCGAGTGGCTCGACACCCGCTGGCAGCTCAGTGCGGTTTACGGATCGGGGCTTCCGAGGGATGCCGCGGAGGGCACCTTCATGGACGCCTATCTGACGCTGAACCTCGGGGCGGCGCGCTCTTTCGAGCTGCCCGTCATCGGAGCCTTCGAGGGGCGGGTCACGGTCAACAACGTGCTCGACACGGTCTATCAGCTGCGCAGCGGTGAGAGCTTCGGTGAGAACGCCCCCGCGTTCGGTCAGCGCCGGACGTTCCTC
>JBIIHZ010000401.1:0-2591 GCA_044235265.1 Candidatus Sericytochromatia bacterium | reverse complement strand
CACTACGCGAAGGTGATCGGCCCGCGCTTCACGCCCTCCCCCTTGCTCGTGCGCATGGTCGCCGAGGGCAAGCTGGGGGCGAAGAGCGGTCAGGGTTTCCACACCCACGAGGTGGTGGCCGAGGGCCAGAAGGTCCGGGTCTACACCCAGGTGGCCATCGAGGAAGGAGCGGCGCTGCTGACTCTCTCGAACCCGCCCGCGAACGCGCTCGGCGCGGCCGTCATCGCCGAGCTCGACGAGGTGGTGCAGGAACTCGCGGCCGATCCGTCCGTCAAGGCGATCGTCCTCACGGGCGGCGGCACGCTGGCCTTCGTCGCGGGGGCCGACATCAAGGAAATCAACGACATCCAGTCGGCCGAGCAGGCCCGCCAGATGCTCGACCAGGCCAATGCCGTCTTCAACCGGATCGAGCGCCTGCGCAAGCCCGTGATCGTCGCCGTCAACGGCTTCTGCCTGGGCGGTGGCTGCGAGCTCGCGATGGCCTGTCACGTGCGCATCGCCTCGGACAAGGCGCGTTTCGGGCAGCCGGAGATCAACCTCGGCATCATCCCGGGCTTCGGCGGCTCGCAGCGCCTGCCGCGCATCATCGGCTACGGGGCAGCCACCGAATGGTTGCTCACGGGCGACATGTACACCGCCCAGCAGGCCCAGCGCCTGGGCCTGGTGCAGAAGGTCGTCCCGGCCGGCGAAGAGGTGCCCACGGCGCTGGCGCTGGCCCGGAAGATCGCGACCAAGGGGGCCGTGGCGATCGCCGCCACGATGGAGGCTCTCGATCGCGGCCGCAACCTGCCCATCGAGGACGCCATCCAGGTCGAGACCGAGCAGTTCGCCCGCGTCACCGAGACCGAGGACAAGAAGATCGGCGTCAAGGCCTTCATCACCAAGACTCCCGCGAAGTTCGTGGACCGCTAGGTCATCCCTTAGAAAGAGGTTCGAGCCATGGAATTGATCTTCACCGAAGAGCACAAGATGCTCCGGCAGATGGTCCGCGAGTACGTGGACCGCGAGATCCGGCCCGTCGTCGCCGAGCACGACCACAACGAGGAGATTCCGCGCGAGTTCATCGTGAAGATGGCCGAGCAGGGCTTCCTCGGTCCGACGATCCCCGAGGAATTCGGGGGCGCCGGCCTGGGCGAGATCGGCTTCTGCATCCTCGCCGAGGAGATCGGTCGCGTGCACTCCGCCCTGGGCACGGCCCTTGGCGCGCATGCCGGCATCGGGACCACCGGTATCCTGCTCGACGGGACGCCCGAACAGAAGGCGAAGTACCTGCCGAAGCTCGCCGCCGGTGAGATGCTCGCGGCCTTCGCCCTCACCGAGCCGGGCGCCGGTTCGGATGCGGCCGCCATCAAGACCCGCGCCGAGCGCGACGGCGACGACTGGGTCCTCAACGGCCAGAAGATGTGGATCACCAACGGCGGCATCGCCGACCTGTTCACGGTGTTCGCCGTGACGGATCCGGCGCTCGGGGCCAAGGGCGGCGTGACGGCCTTCCTGGTCGAGAAGGCCTGGGGCGTCGAGGTCGGTGCCAAGGAAAAGAAGATGGGGATCAAGGGCTCGGACACGCGCCAGATCTACTTCAAGAATGTCCGGGTCCCCAAGGAGAACGTGCTCGGTCAGGTCGGGCTCGGCTTCGTGACGGCCATGAAGATCCTGGACATGGGCCGGATGATCCTGGGTGCCGGCAGCCTCGGTGCGGCCCGCGAGGCGCTCGACCTGTCGATCAAGCACTCCACCACGCGCATCCAGTTCGGCAAGCCCATCGCCGAGAACCAGGCCATCCAGTTCTACCTGGCCGAGATGGCGACCCGCATCTTCGCGATGGAGCACATGGTCTATTACACGGCCTGGCTGGCGGACAACCACCAGAAGGTCACGCTGCCCGGTTCGATGGTCAAGCTCTTCTGCACCGAGAGCGCGAGCTGGATCATCAACAAGGCCGTCCAGATCCACGGCGGCATGGGGTACTCGGCCGAGTACCCCATCGAGCGGATGTTCCGCGATGCGCGCATCTGCGAGATCTTCGAGGGCACCAACGAGATCCAGAAACTCGTCATCGCCCGCGAGGTCCTGCGCGAGCACGCGAAGCACGCCGCCAAGGTCTAGGAGGTCGTCGTGTCCGTTCGCTCCATCGCGGTGTGCATCAAGTCGGTACCGGCCGAGCCGGACGTGGCGATCGACCGGGTCGCCACCCGGATCGCGCGCGAGGAGGTCAAGGGGACCATGAACCCCGATGACCGCCACGCCGTCGAGCTCGCCCTGCAACTCAAGGCCCAGTCGGGGGCGACGCGGGTCGTCGTCGTCTCGATGGGCCCCGAGTCGGCGCGGGAGGTGCTCAAGGAGGCGCTCGCGATGGGGGCGGACGAGGCCGTGCTCGTCTCGGATCCGGCGCTCGCGGCCAGCGACGTCATGGCCACGTCCACCGTCCTGGCCCGGGCGCTCGAGAAGAGCGGCCCGCATGAGGTCGTCATGCTGGGCTCCCGCTCCCTCGAGGGGCAGACGGGGGCCGTGCCCGCCATGGTCGCCGAGTGGCTCGATCGGCCGCTCGGTCCGAGGGTCCGGGAGGCCCGGCTCGAGGGCGACGAACTGGC
>JBIIHZ010000400.1:0-2595 GCA_044235265.1 Candidatus Sericytochromatia bacterium | reverse complement strand
TCGTAGGCCAGCAGGATGCCCGACCAGCTGAGGAGGGATCCAAGGTGAGGATTCTCGAGATTGACGGTGCCCGGAAGGCGCATCTGGAGGCCGGTCCTGGGGATGGCCAGGTCGACGGCATTCCCGGTGAGGTGCTCGTCGCCGAACTGGGACACGACCTTGTCACCACGAACGATCTGGACGGTCGGGGCTCCCACCACGGAGGCGAGGTGCCGCGCGAGTTCGCGCATCAGATTGCCCGTCTCGAAACTACCCAGAAGCCCCTGGAGAGCGACCAGTTCCGGCGTTTCCGGATGGGGAGGTAGCGAAGAAGAGTTCATGCCGGGTTTCCCCACGGGGCGTGGAAGCGAGCACCTACCGCGCTACTATACCCGATCGCTCCGGGCGGATCACCGGCGCTGAAGCCTTTTACCAGCCTTGAACACATTTCTTAACGGCCGGACCGCCTCCGGCCGGCCGCCTCGCCAGAGGCGTGGAAGGGGTGCCGCGATGAACGAGCCGGCGCCTTCCAGGGTGGTGCGCCCGAAAGCGAGGTCCAGGGTACGGGTGCCAGGGTCCCACAGCCATGCACCTCGGGGCATTCGCGAATCGCTCCACGGGGTCTCGCTCCAGGGGGTGCGTGAGCCCGCGGTGAGGGAGGCGGACGCCAGGACCGACCAGCCGCGGGAGCGATCCCAGGGTCCCGTCGTGGTCGCGATCGCCCGGTCGAGCACCCGAGTGGCCGGATGCAGTCGGGCGGGACATCCGTCGAGCTCCATCACCTGGACCGGACTCCGGCTACTCCGGTCATCGACCTGGGCCGGTCTGGCCTGGCCGGACACCAGCGCGCCCCCGGGACGATCGAGCGTCAGCAGGGGTCTGCCGAAGCCTCCCGGTTCTTCGAGCACCAGCGAACCCGGGCTATGCAGGTGCCAGATCGGACGGGGCGCGTCCTTGCGGGCTGCCAGCATCCCACCCTGCCAGACCTTGCCGTTCGTATCCCGGAACGAGAAGAAGACCGCGGGCAGCCAGGCATCCTCGTCCGAATCGTCGAGCTGAGCCAGCCAGAGGGAATCCGTGGCCATACGCGTGCTGTCGGCGACCCCTTCGAGTTCCTGCCGGGCTGCCGCCGTCAGCGTCCGGTAGCGACTCCCCGCCTCCCGCCGGAGCCGCCAGTCTGCCCAGGCCGAGCGCCGGGCCACACGCTCCAAGATCTCGGCCTTGAAGAGGTGACCGATCTGTTCTCCCTGGGTGCGGGGGGTGCCCCGGGTGACGACGAGATCGTCTCCCTGCAGACGGACCATCTGCCCTCGCCCGTCCGGTGCTCGTCGCAGGATGCGCGTTTCCCCGCGGGGCTGCCGCGGGTCGATCTGGTCGGGGGGGAGAACGGCGCAGCCCGTGGTCAGGGCCAGGATCAGCCAGCGCAAGCACGTCATCGCCTCATCATACCCCGGGGGCCAGGTGATCCTTGCACTTGAGCGGGCGGTCGGGTCCGCGGAAGATGGGTTCCATGCGAAATCGACCTCTGAAGCGTGCCAAGTCAACGCGTCCACGGTCCACCAGACGGTGGTCCGTTCTCCCTCGCTTGGCAGCCGCCACGGCCTCGGTCCTGGCCACGGGCGCGCTGGTCGAGGTCCTGCATCATCCCCTCTTGAGAGAAGCCGGATCCGGGTGGTCCCTGGCCGTCTCGGGTGGGCTCGTGGTAGGCGCGTTCCGGGTCGCCGCGAGCGGAAGCCTGGTCGAGGCGCTGGGATGGCGCCGACGGGATGCCGTGGGCTTGTTCGAGCAGAAGGCGCGGGCCTGCAAGGATCTCTCCCAGCTGGCCAATCTCGCCGTGGCGTCGCTGCAGCAGCAGTTCCGTCCCAAGCATCTCTTCATGTGGCTGCCACCCACGGGTGATGCCAGCTTCCACCTCGTGGCGGGACTCGGTCCATTTCCCTCGACCTACGTGATTCCCGAGTTTTCCGTGCGTCAGCTCCTGCGCGAGCGACCCGAAGGGGCCTGGGTCCTGCATGACCCCGCCGACGCTCCCCCTGCTCCCGTCGAGCAGCTGTTGATCCAGGTCGGTGCCAGCGTATGTCTGCCGATCGTGCACCAGGGGCAGCTCATCGGACTCGTCACGCTGGGGCGGCGCGTCAACAACCGGGCCTACGGGACCCGGGAACTCGCGGCCATGAGCAGGTGGGCCCAGGCGATCGCCGAGGCGCTGGTTCCTCACCAGTTGCGAGCCGAACAGGCCCATCATCTCTCGAAACTCGAGGCCGTCAGCCGACTCTACGTCGATGCCCAGAAGCGCGCCGTCACGGACGGTCTCACGGGGCTCACCACCCACCTTCACTTCCAGGAGCAACTCGCGAAGCGCTTTTACGAATCCCGGAGGTTCGGTCAACCCCTGAGTTTGTTGCTACTCGATGTCGATCATTTCAAGCGCATCAACGATACGTTCGGTCACCTGATGGGTGACGAGGTGCTGCGCGAGATTTCCCGGACGGTCCAGGAGCAGGCCCGGGCCTGTGACACGGTGGCGCGCTACGGCGGTGAAGAGATCGCGATGATCCTCCCCCAGACGGATCTCGATGGGGCGTGCATCCTGGCCGAACGTCTCCGAGAGGCCGT
>JBIIHZ010000399.1:0-2605 GCA_044235265.1 Candidatus Sericytochromatia bacterium | reverse complement strand
CTCGAGAGCCTGCTGGTCGTCGGACTCGCATGGACCTTGCTATCGGGGTTCCTGGGCCTCTCGGCCGCCGTCGCCTTGACCCTGGTCGGGCTCGGATTCCGGCGCATGCCCCCGGGCACCGACCTGCGCGGGGCGCGCGTGGCTGCTCTCGTCTTTGCCGGGTGGTCGGCGCTCGAGGTGTTCCAGACCGTCAACCCTTTCGGGCTCACGCTCGGTCAGGTTGCCTCGACCCAGTATCGTTTTCTGCCCCTCCTCCAGGGGGTGCGCTGGGTGGGCTCGTTTCCGCTGGGCGCGCTGATCGTGGCCTTCAATGCCGCGCTGGCTTATGCCTGGGTCACGCGACGCCCCCGCACGGTGCTCGCGGTCGGTGCGGTCGCCTTGACCTGGGGGCTTGCCGCGGCCGTGGCCCCCGTGCCGGACCCGGGAGCTGCCATGCGCGTCTCGGTCGTGCAGGGAAACGTCAGTCAGACCGAGAAGTGGAGCCCGGGCAACGAGTGGCGGATGCTCGAGCGGTACGAACGCCTGACGCGCGAGGCGAGTCCTTCCGACCTCGTCGTGTGGCCCGAGTCGGCCATGCCCGTCGTCCTCCTGCAGACGCCCGCCATGCTGGACCGTCTGGCCGACCTGGCCCGGGAGCGACGGACGGCCCTCGTGACCGGGACCTTCATCGTCGAGCCTCCCCTGGCGGGGGGGCGTCCCCGGATCTACAACGGGACGGTCGGCCTCGGCCCCGATGGACGCGTGCTCGGCTGGGATGCCAAGAAGCACCTCGTCCCCTTCGGCGAGTACCTGCCGGGTCGTGACACCCTGCCCTCCTGGTGGTCGGGGTTCTTCGCCCGGATGAACATGCTCGGACAGGACCTGACCCCGGGCGATCGCCCCCGGCTCTATGCGCTGCCGGGTGCCGCCGTGGGCACGAACGTGTGCTTCGACAGTCTTTTCCCGGACGTCATGCGACGGACCGCTGCCGCAGGCGCGGAGTTGCTCGTGCTCGTGACCAACGATGGCTGGTATGGACGCACGGCGGCCCTCAGGCAGCACCTCGCGCAGGGCGTACTGCGGGCCGTCGAGACGGGCCGTCCGTTCATCCAGGCGGCCAACACGGGAGCTTCCGCCCTGGTGTCGGCCTCGGGGCGGATCGAGGCCGAGGCGCCGTGGGCCGTCGAGACGGCCCTGAGCGGGACGGTCCATGCCGGCCGCGGCGTCACGCCCTACGTGCACTGGGGAGACGGCCCTGCCGCCGGCATGATGCTCCTGGCGGCCGTGCTGGCGTTCCTGCCGCGAGGGCGTCGCCATGCGTGAACTCTGGTTCCGCCGGGTCGGCGTCACGCTCGCCGTCGGCGCCGCCGTCGGGGGGAGCATGTGGTTTCTCCGGAATCAGCCGCGGGTCGCCAGTCCCGTCCTGCCAGGAGAACCCCCGCGTCTCGAACCCCAGATCGAGACGGCCTTCGACCACGTCGTCCTGCAGGGACGCGACCAGGGCACGCTTCGCTGGCGCATCGAGGCCGATCACGTCACGTCGTCCCAGAACCAGCAGTTCATCACCTTCGAGCGGAACCCGCACGGGGTCTTCTTCAACCTCCGCGACTGGAAGGACCGCCCCGAGGACGAGGCCCTTCGACCGCCTGGCGCCACCCCCGAGCCCGTGTCTCCCGACCGGACGCGCCAGGTCCGCTGGCGCTCGCAGCGGGCCGAGTACGACAGCATGCTCGAGGAGATGACCATGACCGGCACGGCCAGCTTCACGGTGCCCGAGGGCGACCGCCTCGTGGCGGACCGGGTCGTCTATCGCGTCCGTCGTCACCAGATGGTCGCCGAGCCGGCCATGCGCCTCTGGACGCGTGACCACATGCGCCTGCAGGCCCACCGCGCCACCGTCGACACCGAGATCGAGCAGGTCGAGCTGGCCGGAGCCGTCGACCTGGTGGCCCCCCTCGAATCCGGAGATCGCCCATGGTGAGTCGTCTCGCGGCACTGGCCGCGGGGGTCGTCCTCCTCGTGACGGGAGCCCCGGTGGGACCTTCCGAGGCCCGTCCTGGGACCCCGCCCCCGGTCGCTTCGCAGCCCCCCGTCCCGCCCCCGGTGCCGGGGGGGCTGCTGCCCCCTCCGCCCCCGCCCCTGCCGACCTGGATGGCCTCGCCGCTGCCCGTCGTCACGCCGGATCCGTCCGCTCCGCCTCGGCCACCGGCGAAGCCCGTCAAGGGGGCCGTGCGCATCCAGTCCGAGCGGCTCCAGTTCGATCGCAAGAGCCAGCTCGCCCTGATCTGGGGGCGGGTGACGATCGTGCAGGACGATACCGTGATCCGCACGGAGCGCCTGCGGCACGATTCGCGTTCCCGGGTCTCGACGCTCGAGACCCCGTTCGAGCTCGTCCAGACGCCGGCCGATGAGCCGCGGACGACCCTCGAGGGGGAAACCATGGTCATGTACCACCGGGAGAAGCGCATGGTGGCTCAGGGCAAGGTGCATCTCGTGCGGTCCGGTGAGCCCGAGGCGAAGCCCGCCAGCAAGAACCGTCGGGACAAGCTCAAGGTGGCCATCCGCCACGAGGACACGAGCATCCAGGCGGACCGCATGACCTACTGGTCGGGCCGCAAGGATGCCG
>JBIIHZ010000398.1:0-2611 GCA_044235265.1 Candidatus Sericytochromatia bacterium | reverse complement strand
CCAGCGCCGCATGGTGAAGGGCATCGATCTATCCGATGCCGTCGAGGCCATGGTCGGGCCGTCCCGGGAAGAACTCGCTGCCCGCAAGGAATCTGCCGAGCGGCAGTACCGGATCGGGTACACCCGGTTTTCAGAAAAGGATTTCAAGGCCGCGATCGAGCCGTTCAAGCAGTCCATCAAGTTGAATCCCGAGGCGGTGGACCCGCACGTGATGCTCGGGCTGGCCTATCAGAAGCTCGGCTGGCTCTCTCTCGCCAAGGGGGAACTCCAGGCGGCGCTCAAGCTCGATCCGAAGCACGTTCTGTCCTCCAGGATGCTGGCGGAGATCACCCAGCAGGAGCAGGCGCAGCTGCAGGCTGCCGAGGAGGCCGAGGAGGCCGCTTCCGGCAAGAAGAAGCGCAAGAAGGCCAAGGGGGGCAAGAAGGCCGAAGTCGCCGAAGCCAAGGCTGAACCGGCACGTCCGCGAGCCGTCTCGCAGGGCACCCGCTTCAAGAAGAAGCGCCAGGGGTCCTTTTTCCAGAACCTGATTTCGGGCCTGTTCGGCCGCAAGGGTTGATCCGGACCGATCCCGGATCTTCACCGTTTCATGGGACAAGCTTGCGGGTATGCATGACTCGCGGGGGGCTCTCCATGGCAGGTAAGTTCAAGTACCGGCTCGAAAAGGTCCTCGCGATGCGCCAGAAGCGCGAAGAGACCCTCAAGCAGGACCTTTCCGATGCCCAGCGCATCGAGAAACGGGCAAGGGAACAGCTCGATGAGCTCCTCGCCCAGCAAACGCTCGGCATGCGCAACCTCGGGGCCAATCTCCAGGCGGGGTCAGGCTCCGACGTTCAGGCTTCCAACGATTATCTGAATGCGCTCAAGGACAAGGTCGCCGTCCAGGAAAAGGTCTGGAAGGGCCACCGAGAGGCGATGAACGCGGCCGACGAACGGTATCGCAAGGCCCAGCGTGACCTCGAGATCGTCAAGAAACACAAGGAAAAGAGCCGCGAGCGCTGGCAGGAAGAGGAAAAGCGTCTCGAGGGCATCCGCTCCGACGAGATGGCCAGCAACATGTTCCAGGCCAAGCTCCGGAGACAGCTCGCCGATGACGAGGAGACGGCGGCCTACGAGGAAGCCCGGGAAAAGGCCTTGCAGGCCCAGCAGGATGCCGAGGCCATGCTGGCCGAATCTTCCTGGATGCAGGGTTTCCTGTCCACGGCGGCGGCCGAGGCCGAGCGCATCGGCCGACAGAATGCGTCCTGAACGGGAGGTACCATGGATCTGACGGCGATGCTTCGACCCGACCGGATTGCTCAGCCTCCTCGAAACGAGGCCATCGAGCGCGAAGACCGCGAGCGCGAGCGAGAGATCGACGATCGTCGGCGTCTGGCGCGTCCCGAACCGTTTGATGCGCACCTGGGACGTGTCTTGCCTCCCGGGTGGGGGGCACTGACCGCGCAGGAGTGGCAGGAGGGGGTGCTATCCGGGAGCACAACCCCCGACCTGGACGCCACGGTTCCCGTCTGGATGCTTCCCGCGGTCGAGACACCCGCCGAGTCCGGTGCTTCGCCCGTGCTTTCCCTGCGCGTGGTACCGGTCCAGATCCCCGAGACCCGGATTCACGCCGATGAGGTCGTCGACAGCCTCCGCAAGGGGGCGCCCATCCCCGAGGCCCATTTTCCCCTTGCCGTCCTGGTCCAGGCGCAGCAGACCGTGCAACGCGGCGAACCGCTGAGTCGCCTGACCGTCCAGATTGCCCCCGAGCACCTCGGAAGTGTCAACCTGACGGTCGAACTCCAGGGCCAGGGCGTTTCGGTCCAGCTTCAGGCTCAGACTCAGTCCGCCGTCGACGCCCTGGAGGGGCGAGCCGACGAGATCCGGGCCATCCTCGTGGCCCATGGCTTCAAGGCCCAGGGACTCCGGATCGAGATGGCCTCACCGCGCGGGCAGCACGGTGGCAGTGGTCAGGGTGAGGGGGGACCCGGCAGTCACCGATTCCCGAACCGCTGGCTCGTCCGGCGATCCGGCGACCTCGACGAAGCCATCGACGTGGCGGTGGGCTGACTCTTCCTCGGGCTCACTCCACCGGGCGGCCTCATCGAGGCTCCGGTGTTTTGCCAGGGCAAGGGTCGTCGGGTCGGGTTGATCGGCCACGAACGACTCATCTGCCTTCCGGATTTCCGGGGAGGCCGCGACGGGGGTCTCGACCACTGTGCCGACATCCCCGGACGCCTGGCTCGTCCTGGCAGGTTCACCCGGATCGAACGCGATCGCAGGCGCGTAGAAGATGCGCTTCAGGGACGGGGCGTGCAGTCGCCGTCCATTCGACTTGTCCACGGGGACGGTGATGAAGATAGGGTGATATTCTCGCACCACCCTGGCCCCGGAGGCCGCCTGCAGGTCTTCGTTCCCCGGGGTCACGGCCGCGGGGACATTCGCGTCGGCCTGAGCCGTGGAGAATCGTTCCGCTACCGAGTTCGTGGCGACGGCCAGGCCGGGGCGAGTCTGGCCGAGCAGCAGCCCGATACCGAGGCCGATGGCCAGAACGGCTGCAAGCCCCACTGCTGGCGCGGATTTCGTCCTGACCTGTCGCGCCAGGTGGGGGAGCAGACCCGGGTGGGCGAGGGGC
>JBIIHZ010000049.1:0-8775 GCA_044235265.1 Candidatus Sericytochromatia bacterium | reverse complement strand
GCGCGTGAGGGACCCCGCCACGTCGGCGTCACCGGCGCCCGTCAGGGTGAGCAGGAGCGGATATCCGGGGGGATAGAGCGTGGCAGGGGGTTCCCCGGGAAGGTGAGGCAGGACGAGGCGGTGGGTGAGGGCGATCGCCCGTGCCGTCGCGGCATAGACCCCGTCGTCGTTGAGCAGGCCTATCCAGCCGGGAGTCATCAGGGAGGTGGCGATCGCCATCGAGACGACCGCCACCAGGAACACCGCGGACCACGCCAAGAGGTCCGATGGGGTGGCCTTCACGCGCACGTGACCCACGACTCCGAGGGGGGCGGGGCTCACATCCCCACGGGCACCTTCACGAGACGCGGCGTCTTCTTTTCGCCGAAGGCGGCATTGACGACGTAAAGCGCCTCGTCGGCCGCCGAGAACACGACGCTCGACGGGAAGGCGTCGAGAAGGTCGCCCGAGGCCACCGTGCTGACCGACCCGTCCTGGGCCACGGCGAGTACGGCGCCCTGCTGATTCGAGGCGACGTAGATCTTGCCGGCAGGGCCCAGCGCGATACCATCGATGCCTCTCAGAGTCGTACAGTTCGACGCAGCCAGGAACGAGGCCTCGCCGGCCGACCCGTCGGGTTTGCGGCTGACCTTCACGAGGGCCGCACGGTCGGAATTGCTGAAGTAGAGCGCATCCGAGGTGAGGGCGATGCCGTTGGCCCCGATGTTGTAGCCCGTCTTGCAGGGGGAGGCGTTGTCGCCAGACGTGAATGCAGGCTGCGCGAACCAGGTCGCGATCTTCCCGGCTTTCGAGACCTTGAAGATCTTGCCCGTGGCATCCGAAACGAACAGGCTGTCGTCCGCGTCCACGGAGATGCCGTTCGGGAACATCATCCCGGACCCCGAGGCGAACAGTTTCGCCGCCCCACCGCCTGGCGCGACCTTGTAGATGCCGGTCTTGTATTTCGGCCCGAACGAGGTCACGGCCACGTAAAGGTTCGCGCTCGAGTCGAAGGCCAGGCCCAGGACGTACACGCTGCCGTCTGCCGGGGGCGCCGGCAGATTGCCGTACACGGACCGGCTCCCGTCGGCCAGGGCAATCTTGAGGATGGCCCCCGTGGCCGTGGCCGCATAAGCGTCGGTACCGCCCTTGCCGAGCGTGAGCCCCTCGGCGAATTCACCCTTGTTCGGGTCGAAGGTCGCCACCAGGGAGGGGGCTGGCAGGGCTGCTTCCGCGCGGGGTTGCTCGGCCGGACCGCACGCGGCGAGCGTGACGGTCACGGCCAGGCTGGTCAGTCCGGACAGGTATCGGAAGGCTGTCAAGATCGGGAGTCTCCTGGTTCGAGAGGCATGGGGCCATCTCAGGGTGCGATACCCCCGGGGCCCGATTCCAAACCCGTGCAGCGCGTGTCCACCCGGTAACCCGGGCGGGCCAAGAAAAAATCCCCTGAAGCCAGAAGGCTCACAGGGGATTCAGAGCGGATGAAGAGATTCGAACTCTCGACCCCCTCCTTGGCAAGGAGGTGTTCTACCACTGAACTACATCCGCGTGGTTTCGTGGTGCGCAGCGCGCTGACCACAAATTTAATCTACCAGAGGTCTCGCGGAACTGTCAAATGGATCGGTGCAGCGGCTGAAAACGGGTCCGCGTCGGGCCTACCGGCAGGCCGCATGTCACCCGCCCCCCCGGTGATATACTTTCAGGGTGTCCCGACAGTGAGGTCCCCATGCTCGACCGCATCCAGCTCGACAAGCTCCAGGAAATCGAACGCGCCTTCCACGATGTGGGAGAACGCCTGAGCGATCCCGTCGTGCTGGCCGACCAGGACCAGCTCCGCAAGCTGGCCAAGGCGCGCAGCGACATGGAGGTCACGGTCACGGCTTACCATGCGTTCCAGGACGTGGAACGCCAGCTGGCCGATGCCCAGGGGATGCGCCGCACCGAGACCGATCCCGAGCTGCGGGAGCTCGCCGAACTCGAGGTGACCGAACTCGAGCAGCGTCTCGCCGAGCTCGAGCAGGAGCTCACGCTTCGCCTGTTGCCGAAGGATCCCTACGACGACAAGAACATCATCGTCGAGGTCCGCGGCGGCGCGGGCGGCGACGAGGCCAACCTCTTCGCCGGCGACCTCCTGCGCATGTACACGCGCTATGCCGAGGGCCGCGGGTGGCGGGTCGAGCTCCTCTACATGCAGGAACAGGACCTCGGGGGGATCCGGGAAGCGTCGTTCAAGGTCTCGGGCGATGGCGTCTACTCGCGCATGAAGTGGGAATCCGGCGTGCACCGCGTCCAGCGGGTGCCCGTGACCGAGGCCCAGGGGCGCATCCACACGTCGACGGCCACCGTCGCGGTCCTGCCCGAAGCCGAGGAAGTCGACATCGAGATCTTGCCATCCGACCTGCGCTTCGACACGTTCCGCTCCGGCGGCGCTGGCGGTCAGAACGTCAACAAGGTCGAATCCGGCGTGCGCGTGACGCACATTCCCACGGGGTTGGCGGTAGCCTGCACCGAGGAGCGGTCGCAGCTCCAGAACAAGGCCCGGGCTCTCGAGCTCCTGCGGACGCGGTTGCTGGACGCCAAGATCCAGGCGGCGGCCTCGGCGCATGCTGCCGAGCGTCGGTCGCAGGTCGGCACGGGCGATCGCTCCGAGCGCATCCGCACCTACAATTACCCCGAGAACCGCGTGAGCGACCACCGCATCAAGCTCACCCTGAACAAGCTGGACCGCATCATCGATGGCGATCTGGACGACGTGATCGATGCGCTCATCGCCCACGATCAGTCCCTCAAGCTCGCGGAGCTGACGACCCAGTCGGCCTGAGGTCCGCGGGAACGTTCCGGCTCCGGAAGCCGTGAACCGCGATTTATGGACATCTTGCGCTTCAGGTTTTCTTTAACCTTGCTATAATACAGATCACAAACAGGCCTCGATGGGGAGGTCTGACGTGCCCGAAAGGAACTGCAATGACGCAAGTCCCTCGCCTCGGCCTCGCCTCCTGGCCCTTCGATCCCGTCTGTGGCAAGACGCTCGATCTCTCCGAAGCTCTCGGTCCCGTCGTGGCCGGTGGCAAGCGGGTCTTCTTCTGTTCGTCCGGTTGTCAGTCGCGGTACCTGCATCAGGTCGCGCATGAGCGCCGTTCCACGGCCCTTCGCATCCGTCCTGCCCGGGTGACCTTCGCCTGACGCGGTTCGCACCTGCTGGATCGGCCCCTCCCGCAACGGGGAGGGGCTTTTTTTCTTTCGGTTAAACGGGTGTTTCGTCACAGGCGATCCCGGGTACAACATGCTAGCGTCGGTGGGTTCAATCTGAGGAACCGAGAGACATGGCCGACATCCGCGTGGGACGAAACCAGATTCCGGATCCCCGGACCGGCGTGTCCGGCTCTTCCGGGGGAATCGCGGGTCCCGTGCGGGGGCCCGGCCCGCTCACGCTCGAGCAGCAGGCGGCCCAGCGTCCCGAGGGCCCCCGGTATTTCGGGTTTCACAACGATGCCTCCATCGGAGCGAGGCTGGCTCAGCAGGGGGTTGCCCCCAACTCCACCAATCTTCGTATCGCTCGCGACATGCTCCGCTACGGGATCCCTCTCGACCCGACGATGCTCTCCCATTTCCGCCAGCTCTGGCAGGGGCTGGGGGGCGGTTCGCTCGTGGAGCTCGAGGCCCTGCTCGCTCTCTTTTCGAGCGGTCTCGAGCCAGGTCCCGACCAGATCCGCCAGATGGTGGCGCTGTATTCGATGGGGCCCGTCAGTCAGCGCCTGGCGCAGCTGACGATGGCCTTGCAAGGTTTCGAGCAGGTGTCCTCCACCGCTGAATTACGTCAGCTCCTCGGTCAGTACTGGCGCCTGGGAGCCGAGCCTGGTGCGCTTCCGGCAGAACTGTCCCGCTTTCAGGCCCTGCTCGACCGGATCGAGAACATCCTTTCCGGGCCCGGTCTGGATCGCCTCCCCGGCGCTCTGCGGGAAGAGGCCGAAAGGCTGCTCGAGGTCCGGAAGGCCCAGGACATGTTGCTCCCGGCCGAGACGCGCAAGCTGTACGTGCCCTTTCACCAGTGGCAGGATCAGACGCCGATGCCGGGGGAGCTGTTGATCCAGGGACCCGTGCCGACCGGCGGACCGGCCGGGTATGCCCAGGTCACGCTGGCCGTCGAGACGCGCACGATGGGCCGGCTGGTCCTCGATTTCACGGCCATTCGTGAGCACCTCACGCTCAAGCTCGAGGTCCAGGATGGGTCCGTCAAGCAGCGACTCGAACGCGGGCTGCCCGATCTCCGGCATCGGCTGGTCCAGCGCTCGACCTATTCCGTGGCGACCATCCTCTGCCAGGAGACGGCGGGGGCGCGCTCCATCTCTTTGCTCCTGCCCAGGCGTCGGGATCCCCGTCGTCTCGGTCGGGCGATCGGGGTGATCTAGGATGAGCGAGAAGCGCGGTTCCCGCCCGGAGCGGCGGAGTCTGGCCCGCCCGGGCCAGCAGGAGCTTCCCGTCGAACGGTTACCGGCCCGTGTCGTGCAGGGTGACCGTGCGATCGAGAAGCTCCCGGAGCTCGGGATTCCCCCCGAACTGATGGCGGTCATCGTGGAAACGCTGGAGTTCGTGAACCGGATCGACCAGGAACCGGAGCGACGTCGTCCCGGAAACCGGAGGTAAGGCGTGTTTCGTGGTGTCTATACGGCAGCGACCGGCATGGTCTTCCAGATGAAGCAGGTCGATCTCATCGCCAACAACCTCGCCAACGTCGAGACCAATGGCTTCAAGCGCAAGGAGCTGCTGGGCACGACCTTCGGGGATCTCGTCGTGCAGTTTGCCCATCAGGCGCCCGGAACCGATTCCACGGTCGGGACGGGCGTCAAGGTCGATGGGGTGGCTCGCTTCGAGACCCCGGGGAACCTCGTGCAGACGGGCAATCCTTTCAACCTGGCTCTGGCGGGTCCTGGCTACTTCCTCGTCCGGTCGCCGGACGGGACCGAGAAGCTCACCCGCGACGGGGACTTCCAGCTCGACAACCTCAACCGGCTCGTCACCCGGGCCGGAGATCTCGTGCTGGACACCGGACGACGGCCGATCGTGCTCGACGGCGAATCTCGGTCGCTGAGGGTGGCCGAGAATGGTCAGATTTCCCTGGGAGACCAGTTCCTGGGTAACGTGCTGGTCGTCAATCCGCCTGCCGAGGCTCTGGAGACGCGCTTCCCGCTCGCGCCTCCTGGGCTCGCGCCGGTGCTCGATGGGGTCAATCTCCGTCAGGGATTCCTCGAGCATTCCAACGTCAACGTCGTCACCGAGATGGTGTCCCTGCTCGGTGCCAACCGGATCTACGGGTTCGGTCAGAAGATCATCACGGCCCAGGACCAGATGCTCCAGAAGGCCGCCAACGACCTCGGTCGTACCTCGTGATGCCTGTCGCGAAAGGAGTCCTCGCCTCATGATTCACGCCATCTGGACCGCCGCCACGGGCATGCAAGCCCAGCAGATGCGCATCGACACGATCGCCAACAACCTCTCGAACGTCAACACGACCGCCTACAAGCGCTCGATGGTCGACTTCCAGGACCTGCTCTACCAGACGGTCAACCAGCCCGGAACGGATGCAGCGGGCGTGCAGATCGGTCTGGGGGTGCGCCCCGTCGCGGTGACGAAACTGTACGAGCAGGGCAACCTCCAGATCACCAACAACCCGCTCGACCTGGCGATCGACGGGGAGGGCTTCTTCCGCGTCAACCTCAACAACGGGCAGGTCGCCTACACCCGGGACGGCTCCTTCAAGCTCGACAGCGCGGGGCAGCTCGTGACGTCGGGAGGCTACCCGCTCGATCCCCCGCTGAACCTCGGCGGCTTCACCGGGATCGTCGTGCGTCAGGACGGTGCCGTCTTCGGAACGAACGACCAGAACCAGCAGGCCCAGGTCGGACAGCTGGTTCTGTACCGCTTCCCGAATCCGGGTGGCCTCCAGGCCATGGGCAACAACCTGCTCCTGTCCACCCCGGCTGCCGGTGACGACCAGCAGGGCACCCCGAACGCCGGTCCCTACGGCAAGCTACGTCAGGGCGCCCTCGAGGCCTCGAATGTCGAGCTGGTCCGCGAGATGGTCATGATGATCGCCACGCAGAAGGCGTATGATACGTCTTCCAAGGCGATCGCCGTCTCGGACAAGATGATGGAGACGGCCAACAACCTGCAGCGGTGATCATGGGATTCGCAACGCGCCTCCTCGGCCCGGTCCTCCTGGGCTCGTTATGCACGGTCGCAGCCGCCTCGCCCCCTCTCGACGAGGGCGAGGTCCTGCGCGTCGTGCGGGAGGCCGTCTCTCTGCGTCATCAAGTTTCCGCCGCGGATGTCGATGTCTCGTGGGAGGGACCTGCCCTGTCCCGCTTGCTGGGCTCGCCCCTTCCTCCCCGGAGCAGTGGTCGTCTGCGCCTCGAGGGCTCGAGTGTCCTCACCGGTCTGTGTTCCCCCCGGCTGGTCTGGGAGGCGGGCGGTGTCCGGCGGAGCTTCTTCCCCCGGCTCCGGGTGGGGATGCGTCGGGAGGTGCTGGTCATGGACACGCCGCTGCGGAGGGGATCGATCTTCTCGACCACGATGTGTCGCCGCACGAGTCTCGTGGTCGACCGCGAGCTCGACTCCCCGGTGCAGGATGCGCGCCCCTTCGAGGGGGCGATCGCCCGGCGCGAGATCGCCTCGGGCAGCGTCCTTACCCCCGACATGTTCGACCTGCCGGTCCTGGTCCGGTCCGGTCGGACGGTGTCGGTCAAGCTCGTCAGCGGCGGCCTGCTCGTCCTGACCCAGGGGCGGGTCGTGACGGACGGTCGCCTGGGGCAGCTGGTCCGGCTCGTCAATCCCGAGTCGCGGCAAGAGTTCACGGCCCGGGTCGTGGGACCGGATCAGGTCGAAGTCCGCGTGGACCAGGAGGTGTCACCGTGAAGTCGCTCGTCTGGATGGTGGCAGTGGGCGTGTCCCTTGGACTTACCGGGGTGGCCCGGGCCGATTCCCTGTACACCGAGGACGCCGCCGGCCTGCTGTCGGACCGGCTGGGCGATCGCCGCTCCGGCCTCGGCCCAGGTGGGCTCGTCACCGTCATCGTCAACGAGAACCTCGTCGCCAGCAGCGGGGCTAACACCAAGACGGCCAAGTCCTCCCGGACCCAGGCCGGCTGGAACTTCGGCACGCTGCTGCCGCGGTTCAACACCGGTGCCATCGATGTCAACGGCAAGATCGAGTTTCAGGGTGATGGCGTTACCCGGCGAGCCGATAACGTCAACCTGCTCATCACGGCCACCATCCAGGAGGTCCTTCCTGATGGGACGCTTCGCATCGAGGGCTCGAAGGACCTGCGGGTGAACGACGAGGAAAGCACCGTTCGCCTCAGCGGCGTCGTGCGTCCCTTCGACATCAACATCCAGAATCAGGTCACCTCCACCCAGGTGGCCAATCTCAAGCTCGACTTCAAGGGGGCTGGCACCGCCTCGGCCAAGGCCACGCCCGGCATCCTCTCCCGTCTCCTCAACTTCCTGTTCTGAATCCGGCAGGTCTGGCAAATGGGCATCGCGCGCACCTCCAGGTCCCCACACCACCCGCCGAGGTGGCGGGTTCTTCTCGGCCTGCTCCTCGTCGCCACCGTCCAGATGGGACTCATCCCGGCCGCGCACGCTCAGGGGCCCGCAGGAGCCCGGTTGGGGGCCCCCATCCGGCTCAAGGACATCGCGGTCGTCCAGGGGGCCACCGACAACCAGATCGAGGGCCTCGGACTCGTCGTGGGACTGAAGCAGTCGGGGGACTCGGTCTCGACGGGGTTCACCGAGCGGTTCCTCCGCAACCTCGTCGTCAACTCGGGAGTCTACCTCAACCAGGAGCGGATCCAGGTCCGGAACTCGGCGGTCGTGGCCGTCCGGGCAACTTTGCCCCCCTTCGTCAAGCCGGGCCAGAAGATCGATGTGACGGTGGCGAGCATCGGGGATGCCAAGAGCCTCGCCGATGGCGTCCTCATCGGGGCCGAACTGCGAGGCCCCGATGGCAAGGTCTACGCCACGGCAGAAGGTGCCCTTTCGACCGGTGGCTACGGTGTCGAGGCCTCGGGTGCGCAGGTCCGCAAGAACCAGACCCTGGTCGCGCGCATCCCGAACGGAGGCATCGTCCAGCGCGAGGTCCCCGTCACCATGCTCGACACCAACGGCTTCCTGAGGCTCAACCTCAACCAGCCCGATTTCGTGACGGCATCGCGCGTGGCCTCGTCCATCAACCAGGGGGGCATGGGGACTGCCCAGGCCATGGATGCTGGCACCATCCGCATCTATGTCAACTCGGCCATGCGGGACAATCTGGTGGATCTCATCGCCCGGCTCGAGCAGGTGCCCGTGCAGCCCGACGTCGTCGCGCGTGTCGTCGTCGAGGAGCGGACCGGTACCGTGATCCTGGGCTCTCAGGTCCGGATCGCTCCCGTGGCCGTCAGTCAGGGCGGACTCATCGTGCGGGTGGACACCAAGCAGACGGTCAGCCAGCCCAATCCGCTGTCGGCAGGTGAGACCACCACGACCACCGAGACCCAGATCTCGGCGGAAGAGGAAAAGGCCAAGGCCGTGGTCCTCGAGTCGGGGACCACGCTCGGCCAGCTCGTCCGTGCCCTGAACGCGCTGGGGACCACCCCGCGGGAACTCATTTCCATCCTGCAGGCCGTGAAGGCCGCAGGTGCCCTCAATGCCCAGCTCGAGCTGATCTGAAGGGAGATCGCATGAACCTCGATCCGATCTCGTCCTTTCCACGATTTCCTGCGACGGGTAGCCCGTTACCTTCGAGCGCTCTCGAGGTACA
>JBIIHZ010000048.1:0-8780 GCA_044235265.1 Candidatus Sericytochromatia bacterium | reverse complement strand
GAACGCCCGGTGAGCAGGCTCGGGGACAACCGTTTCGTGAGGCGCGAACAGGGTCGGGGGGACCCCGGGGCGCCAGGCGAAATCGAGGAGAATCCGATGCGCACGAAGATGTTCCTGGCTGGCATGCTCACCGTCTCGGCCCTGCTCTCGGGATGCGGCCTTACGGTCAACGTTCCGGGTGCCGCGCTTCCGGTTGCGGACCGGGTGGCCGAGACCGGAGAGGCCGTCACGTCGCGGGAAGGCAAGGAGCTGACGGCAGGATCGGTTGCCTATGCGACGCAGGCCCTCGGCGGCTTGCCTTCCCTGACTGCCCGCAAGACCTGGTCCAGCGTGTCCTACGGCTCCGATGCCCTGCACAAGCTCGATATCTACGGCACCACGCTCTCGACGGCGCGCCGGCCCGTGGTGGTCTACGTGCACGGGGGCGGCTGGTACCTGGGTGACAAGGCCAGCAAGATGCAGGCCAAGCCGGTTTCTTTCAACGACCAGGGTTACGTGTTCATCTCGATCAACTACCGGCTCGCCGATCCGTCCCTGCCGGTGGGCAAGCGTCCGATGCATCCTTGCCAGGTGCAGGACGTCGCCCGGGCGATCGCCTGGGTCCGGGCGAACATCTCGCGCTACGGCGGGGATCCCGCCAAGCTCGGCCTGATGGGCCATTCGGCAGGCGGTCATCTCGTCTCGCTGGTCGCGAGCAACCCGCGCTTCCTGGCTGCTCACGGCCTGACGCTCGGCGCCATCCGGGGAGTCGTCGCGAACGATACGGCCAGCTACGATCTCACGACTCCCGACACCCCCGCCGTGGCCAGCATGATCACGAATGCCTTCGGGACGGATCGTGGCACCCTCGTGGATGCCTCGCCGCTGTTCCAGCTGAAGTCGGGTCAGTCCACGCCGACCTTCCTGGTCCTCGTCCAGGGATCCACACAGCGCGTGGTCGCGGCGAAGACCTTCTGGGACGCGGCCGCCCGGACCGATGCCCGGGTACCGGGGGATGCCTACCGCGAGGTCCAGCTGCCGGGTTACGACCACGAAGGGATGAACGATGCGGTGGGCCGTCCCGGCGAGCAGGTGCTCACCCCGATGATCCAGGCCTACTACCGTCAGGCCTTCGGGATCTGAAGGGCGGCCACCCGCGCCCGGGGTCCCGTCTCGGGCAGGAGCCAGCCCCCCGCGGCCAGCACCAGCGAACCGAGGCACCAGGGTACGAGGCCCACGACGTACGACCCCGTCACGTCGTGGGCCCAGCCCACGAGCACCGGCGACAGCGCCGAGACCGAGTAGGCGACGCTGAAGACCGTGCCCATCAGGAGGGCGACGTGACGAGGGGTGAAGCCCGGAAGCTCCATCGGCAGGGTGAAGAGGGGGGCCGTGTAGGTGAAGAACGCCATGCCGAGGACCACGGAGGCCGGAATCCAGACGGCCATCCCGTGTCCGAGCACCAGGGCCATCGAGGCCATGGCCATCGCGAGACCCGCCCCCAGGATGAACGGGCGGCGCAGGCCCAGCTTCTGGGTGGCCCATCCCATCCCGAGCGCCGTGGGGATGCCTACCAGGTTGAACAGACCCGTGAGCTGGCTGGCCGTGGCCTTTGCGAGGTGGGCCGATTCCATCAGGTGCCGCGGCAACCAGGTGTTGAGGGCCAGGTACAGGGCCAGCGGTCCCGCGAACGACAGGGCGATGATCCAGGTCTCGCGCCGGGTCCAGACGTCGCGGTAACCCACGGGGGACGGATCGGTGGTAGAGCAGGAAGGCCCTTCGCCGGCCGGTCGGTCGCTCCGGGCATCGCGCCCGAACAAGAGCCACAGACCCGCCAGGACCACCGACAGCGCCGCGTAGGCGAGCAGCGTGCGTTGCCAGCCCAGGCGCTCGGCGAGCGGCACGGTCGCGAACAGCGTCACCGTGATGCCGGTGTTCACCGAGACGTTGTTGAGCGCGTTCATGAAGGGGCGTTCGGCGGCACCGAACCCCTGCATGGTCATCGGTGACAGCAGCGTCACGACCATCGCCCCGCCGATCCCGAACACGAAGCGCGTCGCCAGGAAGCCCGTGAAGTCGTGCATGAAGGGCGTGAGGGCGCAGGCGCAGATGGCGATCGCCCCGAGGCCCAGGGTCCGCGCGACTCCCAGCCGCAGCGACAGCCAGGCCGTCACCAGCGGGGCGAGGATCTTGCCCACGGCCACGGCCGTCGTGAGCAGGCCGAGCTGGGCGTCCTGCAACCCGAGGGCGGCCTTGAGGTCCCCGATGAGCGGGGTGGTGGCCACCCACGAGAGCCCGAAGGCCGCGTAGATGAGGAACATGAGGGCCCCGACGATCCAGCGATTCACAGGATGATGCCTCCATCGACGCCGAGCACCTGCCCCGTGATGAACGAGGCGCCGGGACCGGCCAGGAACACGTAGGCGGCCGCGATGTCCTCGGGGGTGCCGAGGCGGCCGAGCGGGGTCTTCGTTCGCATCATCTCGAGGACCTTCCCGGGCATCTTGCCCGTCATGTCCGTCAGGATGAAGCCGGGGGCGACGGCGTTCACGCGGATGCCGTGCTTCGCGAACTCGCGGGCCCACGTCCGGGTCATGGCTTCCACGCCGGCCTTGGTGGCGGCGTAGTTGGTCTGACCGAAGTTGCCGTTGCGGGCCACGACGCTCGAGGCATTCAAGATCACGCCGCCCCGGTTGCCCGCGATCATCGTCGGCACCACGGCCTGCGTGACGTGGAAGACGCCCTTCAGGTTGACGTCCACGACGGTGTCGAACTGTTCCGGGGTCATCTTCTCGAGGCGGGCATCCTGCGTGATGCCCGCGTTGTTGACGAGGATGTCGAGGCGGCCGTGGCGGATGACGTGCTGCTCGACGGCGCGGTCGATCGCCTGGCGGTCCGTGACGTCGACGGCGGAGCCTTCCACCGTGAGGCCCCGTGCCTCGAGGGCCGCGACGGCTTCCGCGACAGCGGCCGGATCACGGTCCCACAGGTGGACGTGAGCCCCCGAGCGGGCGAGGGCCTCCACGGTGGCCCGGCCGATACCGCGGGCTCCGCCGGTGACGAGGGCGACATGGTGCGAGAGCGAGGACATGGGGTCAACTTTCACGGATGGGAGCCCGCGGGCTCGAAAGGGAGGACGGTGCGGACCACGGGCTCGATCTCGACCTCGAGAGAGGCCAGTCCGGGCTTGTGGATCTTGCCCGTGGCCGTCCGGGGCAGAGCCGAGAGGAAGGCATAGCTGCGCGGCAGCTTGTACCGGGCGAGCTGTCCGCCGAGCCAGGCATCGAGCTCCGTGGCCGTGACCGGGATGCCCGGCTCGAGGCCGACGTAGGCGCGGCAGACCTCACCCCAGCGCGCATCCGGCACGCCGATCACGGCCACCTCGCGGATCGCGGGATGGTTCTGGAGCACGCGCTCGATCTCGGCCGGGTACACGTTCTCGCCGCCCGAGATGACCAGGTCCTTCTTGCGGTCGACGATGCGCATGAAGCCGTCCTCGTCCCGCGCGACCAGGTCGCCCGTGTGCAGCCAACCGGTCCGGAGCGCCGCTGCCGTGGCCGGCGGGTTGCGCCAGTAGCCCGGGAAGACGTGCGGCCCACGGATGAGCAGCTCGCCGACCGTGCCATCGGGCACGTCGCGACCGTCCTCGTCGACGATCCGCACCTCGACGTGCATGTTGGGAAAGCCTACGGTGCCCGCCTTGCGCACGGCGTCACGCGCCTCCAGCGTGAAGCAGTTGGGGCCGGCCTCGGTGAGACCGTAGCCCTGCTTGAACACGATGCCGCGCCTGGCATACCGGTGGATGAGGGCCACGGGGCAGGGGGCGCCGCCCGTGATCAGGAACCGGATGCTCGAGAGGTCGGCCTGCTCGAAGCCTCCGGCCTCCGCCATCATCTGGAACATCGTCGGGACGGCGAAGCAGACGGTGACGCGCTCGCGGGTGATCAGGTCGAGGGCTGCGGCCGCATCGAACGTCCGTTGCAGGACCACGGTCCCCCCGATGTGGAAAAGCGGCGTGGTCAGGACGTTCAGGCCGCCCGTGTGGAAGAAGGGCGTGTGGGTCAGCGTCACGTCGTCGTGGCGCAGGTCCCAGCCGACCTGGGTGTTCACGGCGTTCCAGGTGACGGTGCCGTGCGTGAGGATGGCGCCCTTGGGGCGGCCCGTCGTGCCGGAGGTGTAGAGGATGAGCAGGGGGTCGTCGAGCGCGACCTCGCGGGCCGGCATCTCTTGACCCGAGGCCAGCAGTTCCGGGTATCCCTCGTCCCCGTGAGCGGCCACGAAGGCGATCGGCAGGGCGCCGGGTTCGAGGGCGAGGGCCTGCCAGGCGAGGTCCCGGCATTCCGGGCCGTGGAACAGGAGCTTCGGCTCGGCATCGCCCAGGATGTGGGCCACCTCGGCCGCCGCCAGGCGGAAGTTGACGGGCACGAGGATGGCCCCCAGGCGCGCGCAGGCGAACAGCAGCTCGAGCGTCTCGGGCGTGTTGTGGGCGAGTACCGCGATCCGGTCACCGGGGCGCACGTCGTATCGCAAGGCCAGCGCCCCGGCCAGCTTCCGGATCCGGTAGGCCCAGGCCGCGTAGCCGAGGCGATGCCCCGTCCGGGCATCCACGAGGGCGGTCTTGTCGGGGGTGCGGGTCCCCCAGCGGTCGATCCAGGTGCCGAGTGCCATCGTCGGGTCCTCCTCTTCGTGTCTCCACGATGACGACCCGGCGTTACATGTCCGTTACGCCCGCGGCCGGATCAGGAGGTCCAGGGGGAAGGCAGGGGCGAGCCGTCCCGGAGGGCGCGGGCGAGGGCGCCCATCGCGGGCGAGGGAGCGTCGTCGAGTTCGCGCGCGAGAGCCGCGATGCAGCGGTCGTAGGCACGCAGCGCCAGGGTGCGTTCGCCCGACCGGGCCAGCACGGCCACGAGCACGCGCCAGCCTTCCTCGCCGGCCGGGTCTCGCTCCACGAGGACCTCGGCTGCCTGGCGGGCCAGGTCCAGGCGTCCCGCCTCCCAGGCCTGCCGGGCCAGGGACAGGGCCGTTTCGACCACACGGGCCTCGAGGTGGTCGCGGAGGCGATCGCACCAGGGTTCCTCGAGCAGGAACTCGGGAAGGAACGGGGCGTGCGCGACCTCGAGGGCCCGGGCCAGCCGCTCGAGCCGCGCGGGGCTCGCGCCGGGTTCGTCGTGTGGGCCCGTGACCAGTCTCGAGAAGACCTGCGTGTCCACCTCGATGTCCGGGGGGCCCGCCAGCTCGTATCCGGAACCGCTGCGTCGCACGAAGCGCGGGGCGACCTTCGCGGGGCGTCCGGGTTCGAGCGTCCGCTGCAGGGCATTCAGCACGACCCGGAAGGTCCCGTCGGCCTGGTCGGGATCCAGGTCGGGCCATAGCATGTCGATGATCCGCGCCTTGGGCAGGACCTCTCCGGGGTGGGCCGCGAGCAGGCCCAGCAGCTGTCTTGCGCGGTCCCGGGTCCAGTCCCGGGGACCGAGCACGCGATCGCCGACCGAGACGCGCAGCCCTCCGAAGGTCCGGATCCGCAGGATCGAGCCAGCGGTGCCTTCCCCCGGTGGGGTGGCCGGCAGGGCGAGCGCCCCGGAAGGACCCGTTTCCGGACGCGGAAGCGCGCGCAGCCACCCGCGTCCCCCCAGGTCGAGCGTCTCTTCGAGCCAGCGATCGCCCACGGCCCGGGTCCGGGATCGTGCCTCGTCCCGCCAGGTGTCGTCATCCGGCGCCAGAAGGGCCCGGCCCACCGCGACGAGGGCCGAGAACCAGGGATCGCCGGCCTCCTCGCCGAGGCGAAGGGCCGTCGTGATCCCGGAGCGGGCCGCTTCCCGGTCGGTTTCCAGGAGCGCGAGCCCGAGCCGGGATTCGGCTCCCAGACGGGGGACACCGATGTGCTCCGCGAGGGCCAGGGCGAAGGCATGGCGCGCACGGGCTTCGGCCGGGCGTCCCAGGGCGGCGAGGGCGTGGGCGCAGCGGGTCGCCGCCACCAGCCGGGTCACGGGCGAGCCGGCGCGCTCGGCACGCAGGAAGGTCTCTTCGGCCAGGGCGAGGGCTTCTTCGGGGCGTCCCGTCAGGCCGAGCACCAGGGCACGCAGGAGCGCCGGCTCGCGGTGGCCGCCACGGCCATCTCCCGCCGGGAGTCCACCCAGGAGCGTCTCGACCTGGTCGGGATCCCCCGTCCGGAGAGCCAGTCGCGCCTTCACCACCGCGAGGCCGGGCGTGTGGGGCTCGAGGGTGGCGAGCAGGGCGGCGGCGCGGGGAACGTCCCCGAGGTTGACGAGGTTCTCGGCGCGGGCCAGGGCGATCGCCACGGCATGGGGTCCCTCGCCTGCGAGGACCTGGGCCTGGTCGAGGGCCTCGGCGGCCCGTGCGGGTTCGACGGTCTCGAGATGGAGGCGGGCCCGGGTCATCGCGAGGCGCAGGGCCCAGGGTGCCTCGGTGGCACCGGGCTCGCTGCCGCCGGCTGCGAGGGCCGCGAGGGCTCCCGTGACGTCCCCCCGGGCGCGGGAGAGGTGGGCCTCCAGGAACCGGAGGGTGAGCCGGTGGGGGGGCTCGACCGTGCGCAACCGTTCGAGCACGGTCGTCGCGCGGTTGACGAGCCCCTCCTCCAGCCAGGCCGGTAGCACGTCCGGAGCCAGGTCCCACGCCGCGTCGACGGGACCCGACTCGAGGGCCAGCTCCAGTGCCTCGCCGGGGAGTCCCGTCGCGACGAGGGCCTCGACCGCCTCCCGGCAGACCGTCGTCCAGCTGCCACGGACCCGGAGTCGCCGGGCGAGGGCCTGCCGGATGGGGGCAGGCCACGTTCCGCCCGAGCCGTCGGGGTCGGCGAGAAGCAGCCCCTGCCGGACTCCTCGTCCGAGGTGGACACTGCCGCCCGGGACCAGCTGCTCGACCACCGAGGGGAGCACCCGTTCGAGGGGGGCGAGGCGTTCCAGGAGGGCCAGGAACTCCGGTTCGAGGGGGGCGAAGCACTCGGTCTCGAGGAAGGTCTCCAGGTCGTCGAGATACCGGGAGCCCGGATGCCTGAGGGCGAGCGTCGTGCCGAGAGGCCAGCCGCCCGTCGCTTCCCGGAGGGACTCGATGTCGGCGTCTGACGGGGCGAGGCCCAGGCCGGTGGCGATCGCCCGCGTCTCGTCGGCATCCAGGGCCAGATCCGCCGCTTCCAGGGTCCGGACGTGGCCCTGTAGCCGGGCACGACGCCACAGCGGGGTCGCGAGAGGCTCTCGACCGGCGACCCACAGGTCCCAGGTCTCTCCCAGCGCCTCCAGCCATCCGTCCAGCAGGTGGAGCGCGTCGGGGCCTCCCGAGAGGTTCTCGAGGCCATCGAGCACGAGGCAGCCCCCGGGGTCTCCGGCGGTCAGCAGGCCTTCGGCCAGCCGGTTCAGGGCGCGTGCTCCATGCTCGGCGCCGCCACCGGGTCCCGAGAGCATGGCGAGCGCGTCCTGGGCGGCCTCGGGAGCGAGCGGGCTGGCCCCGCGGGCCAGATCCCGGACGAGGGCGTGAGGGTCCCGGTGGACGGGACCCAGCGTGCGCCAGAGTACCGGTTTCGCTAGTCCGCTCGCGGCGTCCAGCAGGGCTTCCGTCTTGCCCCATCCCGCGGCGGCGACGATCTCGAGGCGTGCGGGGGGCGAGCCGGCGACCAGGCGAGACGCCACTCGCGCACGGACCCGATGATGCGGAACCGGGCGTGGCCACCCGGGCATCGAAGCGCTCAATCCGGAGCCATCGTGCGGAGGAGAAACTGCTGTGGGGTGGAGCCCCCCCCCGCGGTCGCGGACGTCACATCCACCACGTAGAGCCGCCCCGTGGCATCGATCCGGAGCCGCATCGGCCGGATGAAGCTCGCCTCGGGACCGACTCCGTCCTCCAGGGCCTGGCGGCCCGAGCCGGCGACCAGGAAAGCCGAGCCGTCCGGGGAGATGCGTGAGACCCGGCGCCCACCCGTGTCCAGCACGTAGATCGTGCCGTCCGGACCGACTGCGATGGAATCGGGGGTCCCGAAGCGCGCGAACGAGGCGCGGCCGAAGCGGGGATCGGTCTCGCCGGGCTTGCCGGCCACGGTGGTGACGTTGCCGCTGGCATCGATCCGGCGGATGCAGCTGTTGTCGTGGTCGGCCACGTAGATGGCGCCATCGGCTCCCCGTGCCAGCCCGAGGGGTCTGGAGAACCGGGCCTCGCTGCCCGGGCCGTCCCGGTAACCCTTCTCTCCGGGCGCGCCGGCGATCACGGTGGGTACCGGGCTGTTGCTCGCGAGTTTCACGATGACGTGGTCCAGCGAGAACGCCGCGTAGATGTGGCCGGCACCGTCCATGTCGAGGTCCAGGTTCGGGGTCGAGATCGTCGCCCCCGGGGTGGCCGGCAGTTCGAACAGGTAGCCCGGCAACAGCTTCACGGTCGCACCCACCTGGGCCACCCGGTAGCGCCGGGTGGTCGGATCGATGCCCGTCACGAGCACCTCGCCACCGGCTCCCACGAAGCAGGAGTAAGGAGGCATCAGGGGGGCCGTCCCGATATCCGTCATCTGTCCCTGCGGCGAGATCTTGCTGACGGCCAGCCGTGCCGCCTCGAGGCGAGCGAGGACGAGATTGCCTTCGCGATCGACGGCGTACCTGGGTGGTTCGCCGATCGTCACGGCCCCGATCGCCTGGAGGTCGGTCTGCCGGGCTCTCGGCGTCACGCGCCATCCCTTCAGCACCTGTTTGAGAGGGGGCGCGACGGCGACGGCGGCGCTCGCCAGGTCGGCCTGGTCGAGCAGCAGTTGCTCGAGCGAAGGCACGAGGTCGCGCGAGGTCCGGGCCATGAAGGGCACCTGC
>JBIIHZ010000047.1:0-8787 GCA_044235265.1 Candidatus Sericytochromatia bacterium | reverse complement strand
CGCCCCCACCCCCGAGCGGATAGGCTGGCTGGAACGTTCCGAACTGGCAGGCTCGAGCGTGCCCTGGGACGACCTGCTGCCGGAAGCGCTCGTCCGACGGCGTTCGACCCGGGCTTACGAGGAATCCCCGCTGAGCCGGATCGAACTCGCGACGATCCTGGACTTCACGTATGGCCCGGAGCGTCACGAGGAACCCACCGTCGCCTGCGGCATGGACCTCATCGCCCCGGAGTTGCTCAGCACGTATCTGGTGGTCCACCGGGTCGATGGCCTCGAGCCCGGGTGTTACCACTACGATCCGAAGTCCCGTGAGATCCGACAGTTGCGGTTCCGTGACCTGGCGCGGCAAACCCAGACCATGGTGCTCGGTCAGGAACTCGGGGGGACGGCGGCGGCGGTGGTCATCCAGACCACGCGCCTCGCCTCTGCCGTGGCACGCCACGGGGACCGCGCCTACCGCCACGTGCATCTCGATGCGGGCCAGCTCGGCCAGAGGTTGAACCTGGCGGCGATCGCCCTGGGCCTGGGCGCCAGCGGGATCGGCGGGTTCTACGACGATGAGGTCAACGAGGCCCTCGGAATCCCCGAGGAAGAAGCGGTCGTCTACATCACGACGCTGGGTCGCCCCTACCGGGACCTCAAACTCCCCTGAAAATCATGCATAGGCAGCCGAGGCAAGCCGCAGGCGTGCAAGGCAAGCACCGAGGCAAGCCGCAGGCGTGCAAGGCACCCACCGAGGCACGCCGCAGGCGGGCCAACACCGACGAAGGAGCGCGCGAGCGGACGAGGAAGGATGCCGCAGGCATCCACCGAGGTCCGCTCGACCCCGCCCCGGGAGCGGCAGCGAGGGGCGTGGAGGAGGGGATTTGCGAGCGCGCCCGCAGCGGACGGGGCGAAGCGTACCCGGAGGTACGTGAGCCACGTCCGCGAGGACGAAAGCCGCAAATCACCCCGCCACGCCCCTCGCGATCACTTGAAGCCGAAGAGTTCTTTGAGGCGGCCAGTAAACGGTTTGGTGGGGGCGCGCTCCCCGGAGGCCGCCTCGGCCCTGGGAATCTGGACATCCGTCCACTCGGGGAAGAGGTTCATCATCTGCGGCTCGGACTGGAAACTGGCACGCAGGTTGCGCAGCTGATTGACCTTGCCGGAAATCTGGGCGAGTTTCAGTCCCTGGGCCACCTTGAGCGCATCGCGCCCCTGCATCTGACGCAGACGCTGGACCTGACTGTCCTCGGCAGACACGAGGGTCTCGATGTCCTGGAAGAGTTGCAGGGTGGCACTCAGTCGCTGCTTGAGGAGCGGCATCTTGGTCAGGCGATCGAAGAGCGGTGCCAGCTGCTTGCGCTCCTCGAGACCGACCTTACCCGAACCCAGCAGGACCAGGATCCGGCGACGGCTCTCGGCATAATCCACGAGGACCATGCGGGTGGAGGCGAGGACGATCTCGGCCTCGGCCGTGCGCATCGCCAGGGTTTGATCGACCAGCGAGGTGGCATTCCCGATGGAGCGTTCGAAGCGGATCATCGCCTCACGGGTGAAGGTGTACAGCTCGATCTGCGAGCGAAGGCGCTTGAGTTCGGCATTCGCCTCCGATGCAGCCGGATTCGGTGGCGGGGTGAGTGCACCGGTCCCGCGCCTGGGCTCCGGCGTGGGCTGGGTTGCCCCCTGAGCGACCAGAGCCTGATACCTCTCGAGGCTCGGTTTCGCAACCTGGTCCATGTAGAGAATGGCAGCATTGATCTCGGCCCTCTGGGCCTGGATGCTCTGATGCAGATTGGCGATGTGCTGCTCGGTCTCGGCCTTCTTCTGCTTGAGTTGCTCGACGAGGGCACGCTTTTCTTCGAGCTCGGCACGCTGGTCGCCATCGAATCTGGACATGCAGGTGAATCCTTCTGCCTCAACCCCGTTCACGAACGTGATCGCACTGTTCCCCGAACCAGGCGAAACTATAGGTTCCAAAAAAAAATCCCGCCATGAGGCGGGAAGTGGAGCTGAGGAGAATCGAACTCCTGACCTCTTCAATGCCATTGAAGCGCTCTACCAACTGAGCTACAGCCCCGGAACTATGAGATTGTGTGGAGTGGAGCTGAGGAGAATCGAACTCCTGACCTCTTCAATGCCATTGAAGCGCTCTACCAACTGAGCTACAGCCCCGGGTGCCCCGCGGGACAAGCTTACTTTAACCGGTCACGACGAGGCTGTCAAACGCTCGAGGCGCGGCTCCCTCTCGAAACACGGACGGGTCAGAAGCGCCGGGTCGTGAGTTCCTCGTATCGGATGCCTTCCGAATGCAGGTAGCCGACCACCTGCTCGAGCGCATCGTCCTCGTCGAAAGCCTTCACGAGGCGCTGATACGGTCCGCAGTCGGTGACGGCCGTGATGAGGAAGTGGTGGCCAACCAGTTCGCTGGGGTCGAACATCGGGGGGTCCTCCTTCCAGGCGTGCCTTTCCCGATACCGGGCGGCGCAATAAGCTATATACCCATTCATCGGCACCTGGATGCCCGACTTTCGGGACGGAGGGCCAAGTTGGCCATTCTCGACACCCGCATCAGCCTTCTTTCACCCGAAACGCTCCGCATGGTGGCCCTGTTCCACGGGCTGACCTCCACCCTGGAACCGGGGGGCGGGGCGATACGTTTCCTGGAGGCCCTGGGGGAGTGGCTGGAGTGCTCGTTCCTGGGGATCTGGCAGATCCCGGACACTCCGGGCGACTGGCTCCTGACGGCCTCCTGCGGAACCAGGGTCGATGCGTCGCGCGCGTGGCCCTGCGACGAGCCCCATCCGATGCCCGTGACGGTGACCACCGATGTCGGTTCGGAGCTCCATCTACCGCTCGTGAGCGGCACCCGGCGGCTCGGCATGCTCGTGCTGGTCCGCGCCCCGGGCGTTCCCCCGTTCAGCCCCGGGGTGGTCCCCCTGGTTTCCGCCCTGGCCACCCCGCTCTCGAACCTGCTCGATCACGAGCGTCTGCTGACCAGCGAGGCCCGGCGGATGGCGGAGGTCGAGCGTCTCAAGGACACGTTCCTGGCCACGGTGAGCCACGAGTTGAAGACCCCGCTCACCACGCTGACGGGCTTCCTTGAACTGCTCCTGCACCGGAGCTTGCCGGCCGGTGAGCAACGGGAGGTCCACGAGGTCCTGCTCACGGAGACGAGACGCCTGGGACGCCTGGTGCACGACCTGCTCGACCTGTCCCGGCTCCGGGCCGACCGCATGGTCCTTCATCCGAGACGCAACCGGGTGGCGGGGCTCCTGGAACGCGCGATCGCCCCGTTCCGCCTCCGACACTCCGTGACCCACGATCTGACGGTCCACGTGGCACCCGCGAGGGGCATGTGGACCGTGGATCCGGACCGGATCACGCAGGTGGTGGTCAACCTGGTGGGTAATGCCCTACAGGCGACGCCTGCGGGAGGGAGAATCGCCATCCGTGCCTCCCGTTCGACGGGCGGATGGCGATGTTCCGTCGAGGACGACGGCCCGGGCATCCCTGCCGGACACCTCGAACGGGTCTTCGAACGCTTCCATCGCGTCGACGAGCACCAGAACGAGGGCACCGGGCTCGGACTGGCGATCGCCCGCGAGATCGTGGAACGTCACGGGGGCACGATAGGCATCGAAAGCACCGAAAGTCGCGGCACGACGGTCTCCTTCTCGATTCCGGCCATCAGGAAGGGGAGGCAGGCCACCGGTGAGAACCCTGGCATGATCGCGTGACATCGGGCACAATGTCGCCGGGGTCGGGCAAGCACGGGATCCGATCGACCGGGCGCCCCGGACCCCCTCAGAAGGAGGAATCATGCTTCAGCCTCAGATGAAGGCCCCCGACTTCACCGCCACGGCCGTGGTGAACAAGCAGTTCGAGCAGCTCACGCTGTCGCAGTTCAAGGGCAAGAACGTCGTCCTGTTCTTCTATCCCCTGGACTTCACCTTCGTCTGCCCGACCGAGATCATCGCGTTCAGCGATCGCATCGAGGAGTTCCGCAAGCGCAACACCGAGGTGATCGGCGTGTCCGTCGACAGCCAGTTCTCGCACCTCGCCTGGATCAACACCAAGCGCGAAGAGGGCGGTCTGGGTGACCTCCAGTACCCGCTCGTCGCGGACATCACCAAGGGCATCGGCCGCGACTACGGCGTGCTCCTCCAGGACGGCAGCGTGGCGTTCCGTGGGCTCTTCCTCATCGACAAGGAAGGCACGGTCCAGCACATGGTCATCAACAACCTGCCGCTCGGCCGCAGCGTCGACGAGACCCTGCGCATGATCGATGCGCTCACGCACTTCGAGACCCACGGCGAGGTCTGCCCCGCCGACTGGCGTCCCGGCAAGGACGCGATGGTCGCGGATCCCGAGAAGTCCAAGACCTACTTCGCGAAGGTCGCGGTCGGCGTCTAGGCCTGACCGAGAGACACCAGAAGGGGGGGGCCCGGTGCCTCCCCCTTTTCTCGTGAGCACGTCACCTGCGAACGGTGAAGACGCTCAGCCCCGCAGGGAGACCACGGCGAGCGTCAGCCAAGATACGATCCAGAGCGCCCCGCCGAGCGGGGTGATCGCGCCCAGGATCCCCACCCCGGACAGCACGAGCGCATAGAGACTTCCCGAGAAGAGCAGCGTTCCGGCCAGAAAGCCCCACCCCAGCCAGCCCGGAACCCGCAACAGACCTGCATGGGCCGCAAGCGCCAGCACGAGCAGGGCCAGGGCATGCCACATCTGGTACTGAGCAGCGGTATGCCAGGTCTCGAGCCTCTCGGGCGCCAGGGTGCCCGCTGCGACTCGCGCCTTGAGGGCATGAGCCCCGAAAGCGCCAAAGCCTACGGCGAGCCCCGCCGAGAGTGCTGCCAGCCCGAACCAGATCTTGACCATGACGTGCTCCCGCATGAACGACCCCGCAAGAGAGCGAAGGGACGGACCTTGTACCCCGGGACCGCGCCTGGGACGATGCGCCACGCACCTGCTCGAGAACGGGGGAACAACCCTTGAAACGCTACCACATCGCCCACCTGGCCGGTGACGGCATCGGCCCCGAGGTCACGAAGGCGGGGCTGATGGTGCTCGAAGCCACGGCCCGACGCTTCGGCTTCGCGATCGAGGTCACGCCCTCGCTGATCGGCAGGAGCGCGATCGCCGGGGAGGGAAGCGTCCTGCCCAGAAGCACGATCACGGCCTGCCGGGAGGCCGACGCCGTGCTCCTGGGCCCCCTGCGGGGCGACCCGACCCTGCCTCTCATCGCGCCGCACCACCCCCTGCAGGGCCTCACGGCCCTCTACGGGTGGCTGGGAGCGCACACGAACATCCGCCCCATCAGCCTGCGCGATCCCATGCTGGATCTGTCCCCCGTGAAACCCGAGAGGATCCGGGGTCTCGACCTGGTCGTGGTCAGGGACGTGGCCTCCGGACTTCCGCACGGGTTCCCGAGGGCCAGAGAATCCCGCGGGGGAAAGCGGATCGCCATCAACACGGCCATCTACACCGACGGCGAGATCCGTCGGGTCGTGGAGGTCGCCTTTCACGTGGCCTTCCACCGACGGCGGCACGTCACCCTGGCCCACCAGGGGAAATGGCTGGAGATCGGTCAACTCTGGCAAGAGGTCACGACCGAGGTCAGCCATCGCTTTCCCGGTGTCACGTACGAGGCCCTCGACCTCGACACCTGCATCCTGGAGCTGTGCTGGAACCCGGCTCGGTTCGACGTGATCCTGGCCGACAGTTCCTCCGGGGAGTTTCTGGCCGCCCAGGCAGCCGGCCTGAGCGGGAGCTTCGCCCTTCACCCGCAGGCCATCCTGGGCGACAGGACGCGCGGGATCTTCGGACCGGGGCATGGCACGGCCCCCTCGCTGACCGGGCAAGGGACGGCCAATCCGGCTGCCACCATCCTGGGTATCGCCATGATGCTCGGGATAGCGCTGGAAGAACACGAAGCCGCTCGGGCGGTCCGTTCGGCGACCTGGGCCGCCCTCGTGCAACGGCGGAAACCCGTGGATCTGTGTCCGACCAGCGAGACACCGCTCGAAACCCGCGAGATGGTCGAATTCATCTGTCATCACATCGAGACGGTCCCCGACATGGAGCCCCCCTCGATCGCGGTCGCAGGCATGATACATTGACGAGGTCATCCATCGCTCATCGGAAATGGAAGCCATGTTCCCGCAGCCGCATGACCACGCCCGCCCGTTCCGGATCGTCCTCGCGATCGCCGGCCTGTCCATGGTCACCTCGTGTGCCCGCATCGACGAGAAGCTGAACCAGCTCGGTCGGAGCTGGGACAACTCACCCAAGACCGTCACGCTGTTCAGCGTGTCGGGAGCGCCCGTCCGCACCTACGACATCGGACGCAGCAAGGTGACGCGGGCCGAGGGCGGCGACGGAAGCTACATCTACTTCTACGCGAACGGCAAGTACATCCAGACCAACATGCCGTACGTCGTGGAAGCGCGCTAGCGCGGCGCCTCGATCCAGGCCTCGACGTCCGCAGGCACGGGCATCACCGAGAGACGCGGCAGGCGAACCAGATCGAAATTCACCCACCCGGCGGCTTTGAAATCGGCCAGAGGCAGGGGATGCGAGAGGGCCCTCACGGGGACGAGTGGGACCATCGCATGCTTGCCTGCCGGATCGGAGGTATCGGGCACGGGCTCACCCGCAGCCTCGGCCACGCCGACCACGGCCCTGACCTGGCCGCTGTGGTAGATGTAGCAGCGGTCACCCGGACGGATGGCCTTCAGATGACGCTGGGCGAGGGCGTTGCGAACACCGTCCCAGTTCGTCTTCCCCTCGCTCTGCAAGGTCTCGAAGGCATAGGTCTCGGGCTCGGTCTTCAGTAACCACGTGGCCATCGTGCCAGCATCCCCTTCCGGTCTTCCCCCTGGCGGGGTCATGCTCCCGCCGTCATCGTAGCATCGAGAGGAGAATCCCATGGCGTTCGACGTGACCCTCGAGGACGTGTCCTTCTTGCCCGGCTCACGGGCGCGAGACGGCGTACTGGCGCGCCCCGCCGGCGATGGAAGCCATCCGGCCATCGTGCTGATCCAGGAGTGGTGGGGCCTCGAACCGCACATCCTGGACCTGTGCCGGAAGCTGGCTGCCGGAGGCTTCGTCGTGCTGGCCCCCGACCTGTATCACGGAGAAGTGGCCCATCACCCCGACGAGGCGGAGCGCAAGATGCTGGCCCTGCGGATGGACCAGGCCGTCGACGAGATCGCGCATGCCGTGGCGTACCTCAAGGTGCGACCCGACGTCTCGCCTCGCAAGGTCGGGATCGTGGGGTTTTGCATGGGCGGGCACCTGACCTGGAAGGCCGCCGAACGACTCGGGGACCACGTGCAGGCGATCGCCCCGTTCTACGGGGGAGGCTACGCTCCCACGGAAGAGGACATCCGGAAGATCGAGGCACCGGTCCTGACCATCTGGGCGGAGCACGATGGCTGGATCCCCGCCGAGGCCCGGGAACACATCATCCAGCTGCTCCAGAAAACCGGGCGAACGCACGAGGTCTGGGTCGCACCGGCCGAACACGCGTTCATGAACGACACGCGCCCGCGGTATGACGCGACCTGCGCCCGGGTCGGGTTCGAGAAACTGAACGCCTGGTTTCACCGGCACCTGGCCTGAACGCCCCTCGAGGGGGGATCTCCATTCGTGATACAATCGGAGCTTACCGCCTCGATGGAAAGCCTCCGGTGGACCGGATCCCGGCATCGTTCGTCATGCGGTACCCAGGGCGTTCGATGCCCGGAAGCAGGACCGATGACCACGACCCACCCCCCTCTCTCGTTCGCCGATCTCGGCGTTCGCCCCGAGATGCTGGAAGCTCTGGCCCGCCAGCAGATCGCCGTTCCGACCGAGGTCCAGCACGAGGCCTGGGCGCGCGTCCAGTCCGGCAAGGACTGGATCGTCCAGTCGCGCACGGGCAGCGGCAAGACCCTCGCCTTCGTTCTGCCCCTGCTCCAGGGCCTTTCCAGCGAGGCAACCGGCGTCGAGGTGCTCGTCGTGGTGCCGACGCGTGAACTGGCCCACCAGGTGGCTGCGGTGGCCACGAAACTCGGTCGCACGATCGGCGTGTCCGTCGCGACCCTGACGGGCGGTGAGGCCTATCGCGACCAGGGACGGGCGCTCGATCGCGGCGCCCGCATCGTCGTCGGGACACCGGGACGTCTCCTCGACCACCTGAACCGCGGCTCGCTCGATCTCACCCGGTGCCGCACCGTCGTGCTCGACGAGGCCGACGAGATCCTCGACATGGGCTTCCAGGAGGACCTCGAAAAGCTCCTCGGGTCGCTGCCGGTCGAGCGTCAGACCCTCCTCTTCTCGGCGACCTTCGACGAGCGGGTGGAGCGCGTGGCCAGCGGATACATGCGGGAGCCCGGTCGCCTGGCTCTCAGCAGCGGTGTCGCAGCCTCGACCACGCTCGTCCACCAGGTCCTGGAGGTACACGCCACCCAGAAGACCGAAAGTCTCATCAACTGGCTCCACGTCACCCGCCCCACGCTGGTCGTCGTGTTCTGCCACACGAAGGCCACGACGGCGGAGGTCGCGGCTCGGCTGACTCGTGAGGGTTTCCGGGCGGCGCACCTGAGTGGCGACCTGGCCCAGGCCGCGCGGCACTCCACGCTGGAAGCCTTCCGGCGGCGCGAGGTGCCCATCCTCGTGGCGACTGACGTCGCTGCCCGGGGCATCGACGTGCGGGGCATCAGCCACGTCGTCAATCTCGACATGCCTCGAGGTGCCGAAACCTACGTGCACCGCTCCGGCCGGACGGGGCGCGCCGGCCAGGACGGGACGGTCGTCAAC
>JBIIHZ010000397.1:0-2629 GCA_044235265.1 Candidatus Sericytochromatia bacterium | reverse complement strand
GGCGGCCCGGAGCGGACTGCCCGTGACGTCCAGCACGCGCCCCGACACCGCTCCGGCTGCCGGCTCCAGGTCCACCGTGAACGTGGCGGGGCTGCCGGGCACGAGATTGTCGACGACGATCTCGCGGGACGCCAGGCCCGGGGCCTGGACGCGCACGACATGACGTCCTGCATCCAGCGGAGTCAGGACCGCCTGCCCGCTCGAGTCCGTACGCCCCCACGCGGGTGTGGCCCCCCGGAGGGTCACCTGGGCCCGTGCGACGGGCGTCCGGTCGATGGACCGTCGCACCTGGATCGTCAGCTGTCCGTTCACGAGGTTCGTCCACGTCGAGAACACGTGACTCTCGCCCGGGGTGGGGGATTCGACCGGCGTCGGGGTCGGTGCCGGAGGGGGGGTCGGTCGGGGGGCTGGCGTACCGCACCACGGGCAGCCCGAGAGGCCGGCCACGAGCAGGGTGGCTGCTCCGGTGAGGAGGAACCGCCTGGCGAGTGTCATGGATGACCCCCGTCCGGTCCCGTCCAGCTCAGGGCGAGGGCCGGGCGAATGAAACCGTACCCCCATCTCGGATCGAATGGGCGATCCCCGAGGGGACGGGCCGTCGCGATCAGGCGCGTCCGCACCGTCACCGGATCGTGGCTCTCACCTCTGGCCTTCGCCTCGGCGATCACGAGGGCTGCCACCCCCGAGACGAGCGGCGTGGCCATCGAGGTCCCGCTCTCGACTCCGTACGAGAGGGGTTTGCCTCCCAGGCCGACGGTCCGGGTCGGCAACGTCGACAGCAGCCCCCGGGCTTCCAGCGTCGGGTCCGCCGTCGTGCGACGATCCTGCGCGCCATCTCCACCGGGAGCCACCAGCGCCAGGCTCTGGCCCCGGTTCGAGTAGCCCGGGATCGCCCAGGGATTGCCGGACGCCCCCGAGGTCGCGCCGACCGAGATCACGCCGGCATAGGCCGCCGGATAGTAAACCTCGTCGCCGAACCCGTTTCCGGCCGCGATCACGACCGTCACGCCCTTGCGGTAGGCATGTGCCAGGGCGTCGGCCAGGATCTGGCTGGGTTCCGGCCCCCCGACCGAGAAGTTGATGACGTCGGCACCCGCATCGGCTGCATCCACCAGGCCACGGGCGATGGGGACATCGTCTCCGCTCCCGTCGTAGCGCATGGTCTTGACCGGCAGGATCGTCACGCCGGGCGCCACGCCCACGATCCCCTGCCCGTCGTCGCTCGCACCCACGAGGCCCGCACAGTGCGTGCCGTGCCCGTTGCCGTCCACTCCCGTGTACGAGATGCCTCCGAAGGTCGATTCCGGGCCGATCTCGTCGATCACCCACGGATTGCCGGCCCCTTTCGAGGTCGAATGCTCCAGCACCGAGGCCGAACGGCTTGCCAGGTCGGCGGGAACCCGGGCGATGCGAGCCACCAGATCCGGGTGGGAGATGTCCACCCCGGTGTCCACGACGGCCACGACCACCCCGGCACCCGGCTTGAGGCCATGGCGGCATTGTTCGAGGGGCAGACTCCAGGCCGCCTGAACATCGAGCCCGCGCGCCTTGGCGAGGTACCACTGACGCGTCCCGTCCGGCGCCGCCTCGGGCGTGAAGCCCGCGATCCGTCGTCGCCTGACGGGCTCCGACCACCGGACGTGCGGCTCGCGCGACAGGGCCTCCAGGACCGGCCCGGTGTCACCCGGTAGGATCCAGTGCTCGACGTTCTCGAAGACGGGTTCTGCCGTCCGGACGCCGGAACGGGCTCGCACGGTCCTCCGTACGGCCTCCGCGGTGCCCTCCTCCCAGCGCATCGACAGCTCCCCTGGAAGGGGCCCGGTCTCGGCGGGCGTGGCTCCGGGCAGCGATCCGGCGGGCCCACCCTGGCAGGCCACGAGCAGCAGGGGGGCGAGGAGGAAGGTCCACTCGTGTCCAGAACGTCGCATGATGCCTGCTTTGTACCCGGAATCACCACGAGATCAGGCGCTGGATGAACGCCTGATTGTCCCAGGTTCCCCCGGGAGCTCCCTCGTAGCCGCTCGTCCAGGCGGTGGTGTCTCCTGCGACCAGGACCCGCCCGTGCCCGACGTGCAGGGCGGCCACCAGGACGGGCCCCGTCGCCGCCCCGGACGCGATCCGGTATCCGGTGCCGGGTGCTCGTAGCACGGCCATCGCCCGGACGGGACACCACACGCTGGCCGCGGTCACCACCCGGACGGACCGATCCGGCGCCCCGGCCAGCAGGAAGGGGCCGGGCAGGGGCGCGACCTGGAAGTCGTCGAGCCGGGCTCCCGATCCCGGGACCCTCACGAGGTCGGGCACCAGTCCGAGGCCCAGTGGATGGAGGAGGCGCGCGATCGCCTCGGGAGCGTGAAAGCCGGCCCCGCCCCATTCCCCCAGGACGACCAGAGAGCCTCCTCCGCGGGCGAAGGCCTGGAGCCGGGCGATCGTGGCGTCATCGAGGGTCGCGGTGGTGGGGGTGACGAGGACGCGGACGTCCGCCGATTCGAGGCGTTCGCCCACGGTCCAGCCTGCTGCCGTCAAACCGGCCGTCACGGACGCCATCGCCTGGCGCACCGTCTGCGGGGCCCCGGCGCCATCGAGACGAACCGGACCGTCCGGGTTTTCCCAGGACACGCGATTCGCC
>JBIIHZ010000046.1:0-8838 GCA_044235265.1 Candidatus Sericytochromatia bacterium | reverse complement strand
ACGTGCGGCAGACCCGTCACCTCGTCCAGGCCACCCGCCGCCTGACCTTCGCCGACATCCTGTCGGGGGCACGCGAGGATGCGGTCGGGACGTTCTCGTACTACCCTGATTTTCGCGGGTTGCACCTGGTTCCGGTGCATCGCCCGCTGCTGTCACCCGTTCCCCTGGGGGCCGGCATCTTCGCCCCCGTTCCCAACGTCGGCATCGCCGGCCGTGCTGCGGGCTACACCCCGTTCGCGCATTCCCTGGCCCGCCTCGTCCAGTTCGGCTGCATCCTGGGCTCGGCCCTGGGCGTCGCCACCTCGCTCGCTCACGAGTCCTTCGAGGAGGCCATGCCGGAGCATGTGCGCGCCGGGATGGCCCGGATCGGCGCGGGAGCCGACGATCCTGCCGGGGCAGCCGGAAACCGGCAGGCCCTCGAGACCTGCCAGGGCGACCCCTTTCTCGCACTCGAACTCGCTTGACCGTTCCAGGAGGACCTTTGACCCGCTTCGAACTCGCCCCCGAGACCCCCATCGGAGACGCCCTCCGGGGCGCCAGCCGGTTCCTCCTGCAAGCCGGCGTCGGCTCGGGCAACCTGGATGCCTCGCTCTTGCTCGGGAAGGTCACGGGACTCGACCGCCTGCACCTGCTCCAGCATGTCGGACGCGCCCTCCAGGACGACGAGCGGAGCGCCTACCTCGAACTGGTGGCCCGTCGTTCCACCCGGGAACCGTTGCAGTACATCCTGGGCACGACGGAGTTCATGGGGCTCGAACTCGAGGTGACCTCCGACGTCCTCATTCCGCGCGGCGACACCGAGACGCTGGTCGAGGCCGTGCTGGATCACGAGGAGTCCTTGGGGCCTCGTGCAGAGGCCCTCTTTGCCGATATCGGGACGGGCAGCGGGGCCATCTCCGTCGCGCTGGCGAGTTACGTGAAGTACTTCCGCGGGCTCGCGGTCGATCTGAGTGCCGGTGCCGCCCGGGTCGCCCGTCGGAACCTGGCCCGCCATGCCCTCGACGAGCGCGTCACGGTGATCGAGGGAGACGGTCTGGTTCCGCTGGAGGGCTGGGCCGGGCAGGTCGATTACCTTGTCTCGAATCCGCCGTACATCGCGAGCGAACTCGCGGACACGCTCGAACCCGAGGTGCGCGACCACGAGCCTCACGAGGCCCTCTTCCCCGGAGAGGACGCGCTGCTGTGGTACAGGCGTTTCGCCGGGCAGGGCGCGCGACTCCTGCGGCCTGGCGGGGTGCTGGCCGTCGAGGTGGGGGAAGGTCAGGCCCCGGACGTGGAGGAGCTGCTCGTGGCAGCCGGCTGGACCGTGCTCGAAACCCGCAAGGACCTCGGTGGCATCGCCCGCGTCGTGGTGGCGCGTCGTCCGGCCGAGCGCTAGTCGCGTTCGGCCTCGACGAGTCCCCGGGACGTCTCCAGCAGGTCCTGCAGGGCCTGCCGGATGGGGATACCATCGTCCAGCAGGCGCCTGACCGTCTCGGTGATCGGCATGTAGACGTCGTGCTCCCGCGCGTAAGCGGCCACCGTCCGGGTCGTCTGCACGCCTTCGGCCGTCTGTCCGAGGCTCGCGATCGCCTCCTCGAGCGAGGCGCCCTGCGCCAGCCGGTACCCGATCTGGAAGTTTCGACTGAGCGGGCTGAAGCAGGTCGCGAGGGCATCGCCCAGGCCGCTCAGCCCGGCGAACGTCTCGGCCCGTGCCCCCATCTGGACGCCCAGGCGGGACATCTCGGCGATGCCCCGTGTCAGCAGGAATGCCCGGGTGTTCTCCCCGAAGCCCAGCCCGTGGGCGACGCCTGCGGCGATCGCCAGGATGTTCTTCAGCGTGCCGCCGAGCTCCGTGCCGAGCACGTCGTCACTGGCATACACCCGGAAATGGGGGGTCCGGAGCAGGCGGATGACGTGTTCCTGAACCTCCGCGTACCGGGAGGCCACGAGGGCTGCCGAAGGTTGGCCTGCGGCCACCTCCCGGGCCAGGTTCGGACCCGATAGCACCCCGATCCGGCGGCAGGGCGTCTCCTCGCGCAGCAGGGTGGACATCGTCTTGAACGATCCCACCTCGAGCCCTTTCACGCCGTGAACGAGCACGTGACGACCATCGAGCTGCGCAGAGAGCTGACGGGCCGTCTCACGCATGGCCTTGCTGGGGACCATCACGAAGAAGGTGCCGCAGGCTTTCATATCGGCCATGTTCGCGGTCGGCCGGATGCCGTCGGCGAGGTCCATGTCCGGTAGATAGCGCAGGTTGCGCCCGGTCCGGGCCATCTCATCGGCGCGAGCGGGATCCCGCATCCAGAGCCAGGGACGGTGGCCCTGGAGGGCCAGGAGGTGCGCCACGACGGTTCCCCAGGAACCTCCTCCCAGCACGGCGACGTCTTGCATGCGGTTCAGCCCCCCGACGTATCGCGGCGGTCCAGATCCCGGCCCGCCAGGCGATTGGCATAGTAATGCAGCAGCTCGAGATCCGTGAGATGCACCTCATGGCCTTGCCGGATGGCCACGGGCGTCCGGTGGAAGGCCTTGAAGTGCCCGAGCGCATGATCGAGGAGTTTCTCCTCGGTCAACTGCTCGACGTCCGGCCCGAGGACCAGTTCCCCCCGTCGGGCCAGCTCGACGAGACGCTGCTTGAGGGCCGCGACCTCGGCCAGGACGTCCGGCACCTCGAGCGTGGTCCCCTCCTGCAGGCGCAGCCGCTGGAACAGGTCGAGCCGGGGGTCGCGGGCCCGGTGCAGGCGCTCGAGCGCACAGGCGACCAGATGCGTCGAGAGGATGACGGTGTGCCGCAGAAAGGCGTCTGCCACGGCCACCCCGAGCTCGCGGGTATATTCCTGGTCGCGCTGGGGGCTGGCTGCCGGCTGACCGTCCACGAGGACGTACGACCGGCGATCCACCGGGCGGCCGTGGGGGTCGAGGCTCCGCCCCTCTGCGTCGACGCGATTGCCGAACAGGTCGAGCGGTTCACCCAGCCGGATGATGACCTGACTGTCCATGCGGGCCAGCTGACGGATGAACCGGAACATCTGTCCCGCCTGCCGCGATTCGTCCGAGCGGGTCGTGAAGTAGCGCGTGCGCCCGAGCTGCTGGAGGTGGTCGCCGATGAGGGATTTGGCCTCCAGGACGAGGTGCGTGTTGATGGTCGCCGGGACGACGAAGATGTCCGGTCGTTCCTTGCCCGCTTCCAGGTTGTTCAGGTAGGCCGACAGGCCCGTGCCCAGCAGGCCCAGCTTGAGGTGCTGCTCGACGGCGTTCGAGCGCGAGCGTCCCCCGCCCGGAAAGAACAGACCGTGGTACCCGTGCTCGAGCGATACCTGCGAGTAGGTCTTGAGCACGTCCTTGTAGAGGTGGTGCGTCAGGCGCCTGTCGACCCGGTACGCCCCGAGGTGGCGCATGAAGAAGGACAGGAACCAGTTGGTGAAAAGGTTCTTTCCTGCCCCGTACATGAAGGGGGGCAGGCCGAGCAGGTGCAGGGCATACCCGACCACGAGCGAATCGAGGTTGCTCGAGTGCGTCGGGACCAGGATCAAGGTCCCCCGTCGCGCCAGGGCCCGGGTGACCTCGGTGGCTCCCGTGACCTGGATCCGGTCATCCAGGGCGCTGGCCAGCGGCGCTCCCTTGCCGCGCAGGATGAAGCTCAGGAGGTACGGGGCGAGCTGGACCGAGAACCTGTGCACCTTCGGGTCGAAATCCCCCACGATGTCGTGAGCGGCTTCCTCGACCAGGTTTTTCAGGAGGCGTTCCAGGGCGGGGTGCTCGAGCCGGGCCAGCGAGCGGTGGAGGTCTCGCCAGCGTCGCAGGGAGGTGTTTTCCTCGGGGTTTCGAGCCGGGCGGGCCGTCTCGGCCAGGGCTGCCTCGTTGAGCGCGAGGCGGATCCGTTCGGGCGAGTGGCCGTAGGCTGCGCACGAGCGAGCCACGACCTCCTCGACCAGGCGCCAGCGCGCGTCGTGGAACCGGAAGATGGCGTGGGTCGTGTCCGGGTCTGGCATGGGGGGCATGGGGCCTCTGCCGGGGAGGGAGACTTTTCCTCCCTACCCCGGCACTCCGGCGTTCTCACGGGACGAGGGCGCGGGCCGGGTCGAGGACTCCGTGGCCACTGAAGGTGTCGAAACCCGGCGTGGAGACGTCCCTGCAGCTGTTTTCGAGGCGGCGCTTCACCTGCGCCGGCGACCACTCCGGGTGCAAACTCAGCAAGAGCGCGGCGACCCCCGAGACGTACGGGGTGGCCATCGAGGTGCCGCTCAGCATCTCGAAGGGGGCCTCCGTCCCGGGGCCCTGGCGCGGAAACGTCGACCAGATCGCCTCGCCTGGTGCGGCCAGCGTGACCCAGCGCCCCGCGTTGGAGAACCCGCAGATCCGCTCGGCCTCGTCATGGGCGGCCACCGCGACGACGCCGGGAAGGGCCGCCGGATAGCTCGGCGCCTCGCCGTAGCCCAGTTCGGGATCCTGGCGGTCGTTGCCCATGGCGGCCACGACCACGGCTCCCCGGTCGAGGGCGCGCGCCACGGCGCGCTCCAGGAGGCGAGAGCCTCCGTAAGAACCCAGGCTGAGGTTGATGACCCGGGCGCCATGGTCGACGGCGTACAAGATCCCCGAAGCCACGTCGGAGGCGAAGCCTCGCTCTTCGTGGTCCAGCGCCTTGACGGGCATGATCCGGCAACGCGGGGCGACTCCGGTGATGCCCTGGCCGTTCTCGGCGGCGGCCACGATACCGGCCACGTGCGTGCCATGCCCGGCGCCATCCAGGACCGACCCCTGCTGGTCGGGGTGAAGGGGGTCCAGGGCGTTGACGAATGAGACGCCTTCCGCGGTCTGTCCGGCGAGTTCGGGATGGCCGACATCCACGCCCGTGTCCACGATCGCCACGACGACTCGCGGGTCGCCCAGCGTCGCGTCCCAGGCTTTCCGGAGGCTCGATCGGAAGGCCACGTAGCCCCCGAGCTGGCCTGCCGAGACCTCCGGGTCCCGCGGGCTGTAGGTGGCCCGGACCCGCGCGTCGGGTTCCACCGCCGTCACCCCTGCCACGATCCCGATCCGGGACGGATCGATCTCGCGACCTGCCGGAGCCGCGTAGATGCTGGCACCCAGGGCGTTCACGTCTCGCACCCAGGTCAGACCCAGGTCCGCGGTGAGGCGCGCCCGCACGGAGGCGCTCTGGGTCGTGGACCGTTCGACGATCCACCTGCCGGTGGGGGCCAGGGTTTTCCCCTGCGAGAACGCGCCGCGCGCGAGCGGGGCCGGTCGCGACCCGCAGCCCGACAGCACCTGCATCGACAGCAGGCTTGCGAGCACGAGCGTCAGGACCCGGGAAATCGTCATGGTTGAATTATCGCCGTTGATCGGCGAAAATGACGTGCTGATCCTGAAATGGGCGTCGTGCGTGGATCCTGACCCTCGCGGACCACGCCGTCCGGACGTCGATACGTCCTGGTCGGAGGAGGGGACGATGAACCTGCGTGACCGTTTGAACCAGCTTCTCGACCGGGGTGAGCTCGTCGAGCTCTATTTCGCCCCGGCGAGCACCTACTTTCTCGCACGTCTGACCCAGGTCGGACAGGACTTCCTCGAGTTCGATGCGTGTGACGAGGAAGAGAACATCATCGCCCACAACATCCTGCCCCTCGGCCTGCTGATGACCGTGACGACCACGAGCACGGAGCGCAGCCGCGAGAAACTCGAGATGTTGCTGCGCCGCGATGCCGAGGGCGGCACCGACGAGGGGCGCACGGTCCCCGGCCCCTGATCGTCAGTCCCGTCGCCTGAGCCGGCTCGCACTCCACGCCACCGTGAGGCTCGAGAGAGCCATGGCGGCCCCCCCCCAGGCAGGTGGCAGACCGGGTCCCCCGAAGGCCTCCAGGCCACCCGCCGCCACCGGAATCAGCAGGACGTTGTAGAGGCTCGCCCAGGCGAGGTTGAACCGGATGTTCCGGTGGGTCGCTCTGGCCCATCCGATCGCCCGGCTCACCGCGACCGGAGCGTCCGACACCAGCGTCACGCGGCCCGCCGCTCGCGCAAGGTCCGATCCCGAGGCCAGCCCCAGTCCGACGTCCGCCGCGGCGAGGACCGGGCCATCGTTGACCCCGTCACCGACGAAGGCCACCCGGCGGCCCTGCGCCTGCAGATCCCGGACCCAGGCCACCTTGTCCGCCGGCAAGCAGCCGGACCGGACCCGGGAGATCCCGAGGCCGCGGGCCACTTCCCGGGCTCCCTCGGGGCGATCGCCCGTGACCATCGAGACTTCGATGCCCGACTTCTCGAGCCAGGTGACGAGGGTGTCCGCACCGTCCCGGAGCGGATCCTCGAAGGTGGCGATCGCCCGGATCCGACCGTCCAGAGCGACCCAGACGCCCTGCTGTCCCTCGCCGGGCCCTGCCGTCGGGGCCGGTCGGTTCTCCGGGAGGAGCCAGCCGAGGCTTCCCACCTGGACGGACCGGCCGCCCACCCTGGCCTGCACGCCACGTCCCGGAAACGATTCCAGTTCCTCGAGGCCCCCCGGATCGGGCGGATCGGCCGGCAGATGGGCTGCCACCGCCCGCGAGAGGGGGTGCTGACTCGCCGAGGCGACGAGCCAGATGGCCGTCCGCTCGTGCTCCGTCAGGGCCGCTTCCGGTTCCGTCCATGCCACGAGGCGGGGGGCCCCGCGCGTGAGCGTCCCCGTCTTGTCGAAGGCCACGTGGTCCACCCGGGCGAGGGTCTCGAGAGCCTCGGCATCCCGGAAGCAGATGCCCTCGGCGGCCGCCCGTCCCGTCCCGACCATGACGGCCAGCGGGGTGGCCAGCCCCAGGGCACACGGGCAGGCCACCACGAGCACGGCGATGGCGTGGCCGAGTGCCAGGGAAAGGGCCTGCGGACGTCCCGACAGGCCCCAGGCGAGCGCCGAGGCGAGAGCGATCAGGAGGACGACGGGCACGAAGCGCGCGACGATCCCATCCGCGAGTCGCTGCACGGGCGGGCGGACGCGCAGAGCCTCCTCGACGAGGCCGGCGATGCGCGCCAGGCTCGATTCGCTGGCCGGGCGCTCCGCCACGGCCGGGAGCGATCCCTCCAGGATCCGTGTCCCGGCCCGGACGAGTTCCCCCGGGCCCACCTCCCTCGGCGTGCTCTCGCCCGTGAGCCACGCGTCGTCGACCCATCCCCGTTCGGCCGTGATCCGGGCATCGACGCCGGCCCGATCGCCCCTCTCGAGCCGGATGGCGTCTCCCGCGGCGATCCAGGTGGCAGGGACCCGCTCCGTCTCCTCGGGCCGGCCCGGTACGGGGCGTCGAACGCGCTCCAGGTGACCCCGTTCGAGCACCTGGACCGCCTGCGTGGCCCGGTGACGGGCCCGGCCCTCGAGCATCCGTCCCAGCAGGACCATGGCCAGGACCCAGCCGGGTGTCTCGAAGGAAGCTTCCGTGGCACCGGGGGGCAGGCTCCCCGGCACGAGCACGACGGCACTCGCATGCAGGAGGGCGGTTCCCGTGCCGAGCGTGATGAGTGCATCCATGTCGGGGGCCCACCGGACGAGCTTGCGCAGGCCGGCCCCGACGAGTTCCCGGGCAGGACCGAGGACGATGGCCACGTCGAGCAGCCACATGACGAACTCGGAGACCTGCTGGGCTCTCGTGCCGTGCCAGGCTGCGTGCCAGGCCGGGACGAGCATCGGGCCCATGGCGAGGATTCCCAGCGGGAGGGCGAGGCCGAGGGCGGTCCAGGCCCGACGGGCCTCGACCCGGGCGCGCGTCTGCGCCCGGCGTTCCTGGAGGAGCAGCGGGTCCTCGTCTTCCGGGATCTGCCGCTCGCGGGCCTCGTAACCCCCGCGGGCGATCGCCGCCAGCAGCGTCTCGACGGTCTGGACGGCGGGATCGAACCGGACCAGGGCACGCTCGCGCGCCAGGTCCACGAGGGCCTCTTCCACGCCTTCCTGCCGCGTCAGCAGGCGCTGGACGCGATGCACACACGAGGCGCAGTGCATGCCCGAAATCTCGAGCTCGAGTTCCCGGTGGGGGGTGGACGCATCGGCTGCCACGCGGGCCTCCAGGGAAGGTGCGGTCATGCGATCAGCATGAACCTTCCTCTCGCTGGAAGGTCAAGGGGGGCGATCGCCAGCAAGCGGACGGAAACCGACCGGTCACCGTATACTGCGAGTACCGTCTCGCCACCCGGAGGAAGCCACGTCTTGCAGTTCATCATCGAGGGCATGTCCTGTGAAGCCTGCGTCAGGCATCTGACCGAGGCCTGGTCCGAGGTTCCGGGCGTCACGGAGGTCCGGGTCGATCTGGCCGCATCCAGCGGGCACGTCGTGGGAGCGGTCGAACCCGAGTCGCTCATCGCGATCGCCGCGGACGAGGGCTACGTCGCCCGCCTGGCCTGATCCCGCGTACCAGCAGGGCCAGCTCGTCCTCCGTCATCCAGCGCCATTCGCCGGGGCGGAGACCGTCCAGTCGCAGCGGACCGATGGCCACGCGCACCAGGCGCAGGGTCGGGTGTCCGACGGATGCCGTCATCCGCCGGACCTGCCGGTTCCGGCCCTCGGTCAGGACGAGCTCTATCCAGGTGGTCGGGATGTGCCGTCGCTCCCGGATGGGCCGGGGTCGCGGAGGCAGGTCGGGCTCCCCCTCGAGGCGCCGGACCCGGGCCGGAAGGGTCAAGACGCCCTGGATGACGACTCCCCGGGCGAGGCGATCGAGGGCCTCGTCCGACGGGACGCCTTCGACCTGGACCCAGTAGGTCCGGGGATGCGCATGCCGGGGATCCGTCAGGCGGTGCGCCAGCGGGCCGTCGTCCGTCAGCAGCAGCAGACCCTCCGAGTCCGAATCGAGGCGCCCCACGGGGTAGACGCCCGGTACCGGCACCAGCGAGGCCAGCGTC
>JBIIHZ010000396.1:0-2643 GCA_044235265.1 Candidatus Sericytochromatia bacterium | reverse complement strand
GGTGCGCGAGGCCAAGGGTCTCGACCCCAACGTCGACTTCTTCTCGGCCTCCGCTTACTACACGATGGGCATCGCGCTCGACCTCTACACCCCGATCTTCGCGGTGAGCCGCATCGCCGGCTGGTCGGCCAATATCCTCGAGCAGTATGCCGGCAACCGCCTCATGCGCCCCGACACCGATTACCAGGGGTCGGCCGAGCGTCCGTTCGTTGCGATGGCGAACCGGGCCTGATCCGGAACCTGTCCGTTCCAGCGAGGGGTGGCGCGTCAGCGCCGCCCCTTCTGGCTTTCGGTGGGGAAGGTCCTGACAGCAGGATCTGCCGTCTCCTGCCGGGGCCTGCGTGGTAGCATGGAGCGTTCGTTTCCCTGTTCTTCAGGAGGATTCATGCGCAAGAAGATCACCGTCGTGGGCGCCGGCATGGTGGGCGGTACCCTCGCTCAGCGGCTCGCCGAGCGGAACTACGCAGATGTGGTACTGGTGGACATCGTCGAGGGCATGCCCCAGGGCAAGGCGCTCGACATCGCCGAGTCGGCCCTCATCTACGGCTACGACACCGACCTCGTGGGCACCAACGGCTACGAAGAGACGGCCGGTTCGGACCTCGTCGTCATCACGTCCGGCCTGGCCCGCAAGCCCGGCATGAGCCGCGACGACCTGCTCTTCAAGAACATGGAGATCGTCAAGGGCGTCGTCGAGCAGATCGTCGCGCGTTCGCCCGAGGCCATCCTGATCCTCGTCTCGAACCCGCTCGACGCGATGGCCCAGCTGGCCTTCGAGGTCTCGAAGTTCCCCAAGAACCGCGTGCTGGGCATGGCCGGCACCCTCGACTCCGCCCGCTTCGCGACGTTCATCGCGCGCGAGCTGAACGTGTCCATCAAGGATGTCCACGCGTTCGTCCTGGGCGGCCACGGCGACACCATGGTTCCCCTGTCGCGTTACTCGACCGTCGCCGGCGTGCCCATCACCGAGCTCATCCCGGCCGATCGCCTCAAGGAGATCGAGGATCGCGCCCGCAATGGCGGTATCGAGATCGTCAACCTTCTCAAGACCGGGTCTGCCTACTATGCGCCCTCGGCTGCCACGCTCGAGATGGTCGATGCCATCGTGCTCGACCAGAAGCGCATCCTGCCCTGCGCCGTGTATCTCGAGGGTGAGTACGGTATCGACGGCCTGTTCGTCGGCGTACCCGTGAAGCTGGGCGCCAGCGGCGTCGAGCAGGTCTTCGAGATCACCCTCACGGACGACGAGAAGGCCCAGCTCCACAACTCCGCCGCGGCGGTGAAGGAGCTCGTCGACAAGCTCAAGTCCCACGCCTAGCGGGAACGGGGCGGGCGGGGCGCTCTGCGGCTTCCGTCCTCGCGGCCGTGGCTCACGTACCTCCAAGTACGCTTCGCCCCGGCCGCTGCGGGCGCGCTCGCAGATCGCCTCCGCCGGCCCCGTTCCTCCTCTTTCCTCGGCACCTGGCTCGTGCGACTACCGTCGCGCTCGCTCGGTGCCGAGCACGCTCCTGGGGGGGCTTCGGCGCCTGGCTCGTGCGACTTCGTCGCGCTTGCGCGGTGACGAGTGCATCGACCTGGGGGAGTTCAGCCTCTAACGGTTCTTCGGGTGCCCCTGGCCACCCGCGTTCGTGTGCGAGCCAGGTGGTGAGGGCCGCAAGGCGGCCGGGCAAGACTTGGTCGACGCGCGTCTGGATCGCGATGACGGCCAGGAATTCGCTGTGGGCGGCGTCCATCGCGTTCAACCCCTTGAGGTGGCAGATTCCGTCCCGGCTCCGGAGGCTCCCCCCTCACCGCCAGCGGTTCTCGCGCCCCATCCACCACCGGAGCAGCAACAGGGCCGCCCCGGCCGGCAGGATCCAGCGGTCGTGTCGCCGGACCCTCGGCTGCAACAGCCGTCCGGCCTGATACAGCAGCGGCGCCGCCTGCGTGTGCCACCGCCGCGTGAGTGCGTAGCCGTTCCGGAGCAGGCCCAGCGGCCCCGTCCCGCGGGGCCGGGGCACGTTCCCCCGCTCGCTGGCTTCCCGGATCCCGTCCCGGACGGCCTCGAACGCCGGTTTGGGGCTTCCGTCGGCCCGGCAGAGCCCGAAGTGGTACTCGAGGTGCACCATGTCGGGCGCCGAGGCGTTCAGGCCCACCAGGGGGCTGCCGTCGAACAGCTCGTAGGCATTGGCGAGATGCAGGCGGTTGTGCGGCCATCGCCGGGGGGCGAGCACCGTCCGCAGCGTCGGCATGACCTCCCGGTACCAGGTGGCCTGCCCCTCGTGCGAGTGGTCCTCCGGGAACATCCGGACCCGGAAGGGTTGCTTCAGGACCTCCACGTTGGGCAGGCTGGAGTACCCGAACTCCCCGATCAGCACGGTCTTCCCGTACCAGGTCGAGCGCGGGTCGTGCACGCGCGCGTGGATGGCCTCGAGGGGGTGCCAGTCGTGCGGCCCCACCCCCGGGACCCAGGTGTCCGGGTAATGATCGAGGGCGATCGCATCGATCCAGGTCCCCGCCCGCTGCATGAGTTCATCCGTGAAGGCCAGCCAGTCCAGCCACCTCGGCAGCCCCCCCGGCACCACGTCGCTCACGCTCGGGATGCAGTTGTAGACCACCAGGGCCTCGGGCGGCAGTTCCTCGCGCGCGACGCGGTACAGCCCC
>JBIIHZ010000395.1:0-2644 GCA_044235265.1 Candidatus Sericytochromatia bacterium | reverse complement strand
GCCCACCACCTCCGGCAGCGAGCTGGTGCGGGCCACCACCACCGGGCATCCCAGCTGCATGGCCTCGAGCGGGGGGAGCCCGAAGCCCTCGTAGCGCGACGGGTACACGAGCATCCGGGCATGGCGGTACAGCGTCTCGAGCACGTCGTCGGGCCCCTCGAGATACCGCACCTGCGGGGCGATCCCGAGCGCGTGGACGAGCTGACGTTCCCCTGGCGTGAAGGCGCCGCCGCCGAAGCACACGAGGTCGAGCTCCCGGACCCATTCCGGGCGGGCCGCGTAGGTGCGCGCCAGCAGCTCGAAGTTCTTGTATCCACCACGTCCGCCCACGAACAGGAGGTAAGGGCGTTCGAAGGGAGGTTCCGGCGCCCCGGTTCCCGTGAGAGAGCTCGCCAGGGGGATGACGTGAATCTGGCTCGCGGAGGTGCCGTACAGGCGGATCAGGTCCTGCTTCGTGCTCTCGGAGATGGCGATCACGGCATCCGCATGCGCCACCGCGGGACGCTTGCGCGCCTCCATCCAGGCCCGCTGGCGATCGTCGCGCGGATGCAGCTCGTGGATCATGTCGTAGACCGTGAGCACGGTCCGGCAGCGTCCCCGGGCCAGGTCGCGCGGATCGTAGTAGGTCCGGTGGAGCACGTCGAAGCGCGAGAGGTCGTGGGCCAGGTCCAGCCACCGGTCGGCGAGCGGGTCCAGGAGGCGGTCCAGCCCGCGGAGCGCGGGGCGAGGCCAGCCCACGGCCGAGGCGAGACCCGGGATCCGGTCCGTGCCGTAGCCGTTGACGTGGAAGCCCAGGAAAGCATGGGCTTCAACCTCGGGCAGGGGCACCAGATGCCGGATGAGTTCGTGGAAGTAACGCGAGATGCCCCCGAACCGCTGCATCTGGAAGATCGGGTGATCGAACAGGACCTTCACCCGTCGCTCCCGGCCTGCAGACGTGCGAGGTCGGCCCGGACCATCTCCTGGATCATTTGCTCGAAGGGGCGGGTCGGTTCCCAGCCGAGATGGGCGCGCGTGCGGCTCGCGTCCCCGCACAGGGGGATGCGTTCGGATTCGCGGAAGAAGCGGGGATCGGTCTCGACGTGGTGGGCCGGGTCGAGCCCCACTTCCTCGAAGGCCAGCCGCACGAAGTCCCGCACCGAGTGAAGAACCCCCGTGGCCACGACGTGCTCGCCGGGTTCGTCCGCCTGGAGCATCAGCCACATGGCCCGCACGTAGTCCGGTGCGTAGCCCCAGTCACGCAGGGCGTCGAGGTTGCCGAGTTGCAGGCGGTCCTTCTGGCCGAGGGCGATCTGGGCCGCCGTCGAGGTGATCTTGCGGGTCACGAACTCGAAGCCGCGTCTCGGGGACTCGTGGTTGTAGAGGATGCCCGTGCAGGCGAACATCCCGTACCGGTCCCGGTAGTTCCGGACCAGGTGGTGACTCGCGAGCTTCGAGATGCCGTAGATGGACCGGGGGTTGAACGGCGTGTCCTCGTTCTGGGGACTGGCCGGGGCATGGCCGAACATCTCGCTCGAACCCGCGAAGTAGAAGCGGCACCCGGGGGCCAGTTCCTTGAGCGAGGCCAGCAGGTAATGCGTGCCCTGGAAGTTGGTGTTGAGGATCGAGAACTCGTCGTCGAACGAGTAGCTCACGAAGCTGCTGGCCGCGAGGTGGTAGCACTCGTCGGGCCGGACCTCGGCGATGACCTTGTAGAGCGAGAGGTGGTTCTCGAGCGAGGCCACGTGCAGGATCACGCGGTCTTGCACCGCAGCCAGGTTCGACAGCTTGTGGGCGGCCTTCTCGACCGTCGAGCGCCGGACGATCCCGTGGACCTCGTACCCCTGGTCGAGCAGGAACTCGGCGAGATAGGAGCCGTCCTGGCCGTAGATGCCCGTGATGAGTGCGCGCTTCAAGACCTCAGACCCCGAGCGACAGAGCAGCCTTCAGGCCCTCCACCACCTCGCGTTGCTGCTCCGGGGTGATCTCGGGGAAGATGGGCAGACTCAGGACCTCGCGGGCTGCCCGGGCCGAGACCGGGAAGTCGAGCGGACCGTGGCCCAGGTGGGCATGCACGGCCTGCTGGTCCAGGGGCACGGGATAGTAGATCATCGTCTGGATGCCGCGCCCGGCGAGCTCCTTCTGGACGCGATCGCGGTCCTTCACGCGGATCGTGTACTGGTGGAACACCGGGACCGTCTCGGCGAGCACCTCGGGCGTCACGACGCCCGGGATCTCGGCTTCCCGGATCAGGGCGTCGTACCGGCGGGCCACCTCGCGACGGGCGGCGTTCCAGCTTTCCAGGTGGGGCAACTTCACGCGCAGGACGGCCGCCTGCACCTCGTCGAGGCGTGAGTTCACGCCGAGGGTCTCGTGGTGGTACTTCACCCGGCCGCCATGGCCTCGCAGGGCCACCATCCGGGCCGCGAGTTCGGGGTCGTCCGTGATGGCCGCTCCCGCATCACCGTAGGCGCCCAGGTTCTTGCTGGGGAAGAAGCTGAAGCAGCCCACGTGGCCGATCGTCCCCGTCTTCTGGCCCCGGTAGGTGGCGCCCACCGACTGGGCGCAGTCCTCGACGAGCCACAGGCCGTGCCGGTCGGCGAGTTCTCTCAGGGGCGCCATGTCGGCGCTCTGGCCGTAGAGGTGCACGGGCAGGATGGCCTTC
>JBIIHZ010000394.1:0-2654 GCA_044235265.1 Candidatus Sericytochromatia bacterium | reverse complement strand
GGAAACCGTGGCGAAGGACGTCGTGACGGAGCGGGAAGATGCGGTCGACGGGGACCTCGAGGATCATCAGACACGCTCCAGACCGGCGATCAGTTCGGGAAGGCCATCCAGTAAAGCCTGCTCATGGCGGGATGGCAAGAGTCCGCGTCGGGACCGGGCGCGGATCCGCGCGGCCCGGAACAGGACGTCGACTCGGACCACCCGGCGCACGAGGCCCGTGGCCCATGGATGGTGTTTCCTCGCGAGCATCACCGTCCCGAGGAAACCCTCGCGGACCGCACGCGTCAGCACGGCGGGGTCCGAGCGAGTCGCGACGCCCTCGTGATGCCGGACGTGCACGGCAGGCAGGCAGGCGAGGCGCCAGCCCGACCGTCGGAGCCGCCAGGACAGATCCAGGTCCTCGTTGAAGAAGAAGAAATCCTCGTCCAGCCAGTCGACGGCCTCGAGGGCCGCGCGACGCAGGAGCAGACAGGTGCCGGGCAGCCACGACATGGGGACCGGGCGACCGCTCCGGCGCTGCCTGGCCGCGATGCGGGGCCCCTGCACCCGGCCGTCGGGCCAGTGCATGAGCGGAGTGACCGCCCCCAGACCGGATTCCCGGTCCAGGTGAGTGACCATCGCCTCCAGGCTGCCGGGCAGGAGGGTGACATCGGAGTTCAACAGCAGGACGTGGCGGCTCGAGGCCGATCGTCCGCCCTGGTTGCAGGCTCGCGCGAACCCGACGTTCTCGGCGTTGACGAGGACCTCGACCTCGGGAAACGCCGTCCGAACCCGTTCCACGCTCCCGTCGGTCGAGGCGTTGTCCACCACGACGACCCGGAAGGTGAGATTCGGTGCGGCTGCCCCGAGGGCTCCCAGCGTGGCGTCGAGGACCGAGGCCCCGTTCAGGTTCGGAATGACGACGAGCACGTCCGGGACGCCGGACGGATTCACCATATGCGGATCCTGCCGGCGACGGGCTGGTAGAGGCGATCGCCCGGCTTCAGGCCGAAGGTCCGGTGGAAGGCATCCAGGTTCGTCACGACGCCGTTGGTGCGGTACTCGTCCGGCGAGTGGGGGTCGGACAGCAGCTGTTCCTTGAGCGCCTGGGGACGGGTGAGCGATCGCCAGGAACGCGCGTAGGACAGGAAGAACCGCTGATCACCCGTCAGCCCCTGCAAGGTGGGCGCGGGCTGCTTGCCCTGGGCCAGGTGGAAGCCCTCGAAGGCCATCGTCACCCCGGCCAGATCCGCGATGTTCTCGCCGAGCGTCAGCTGGCCGTTGACGTGCAGGCCCGCAAGGGGGGTGTAGGCCCCGTACTGCTTCACGAGGCGAGCGGCGCGAGCCTCGAAGTTCCGGGCGTCCTCGGGGGTCCACCAGTCGCGCAGACTGCCGTCGGCATCGTAGTGGCGACCCGAGTCGTCGAAGCCGTGGCTGATCTCGTGTCCGATGATCGCCCCGATCGCCCCGAAATTGCGGGCGTCCTCGGCAGCGGGGTCGAAGAAGGGGTCCTGCAGGATTGCCGCCGGGAACACGATCTCGTTGGCGACCGGGTTGTAGTAGGCGTTGACCATCTGGGGAGGCATCTCCCAGCGGGTACGATCCACCGGCTGACCCACGTCCCGGATGTCCCGGTCGAAGTGGTAGCGACTCACGCGGAGCAGGTTGCCCACGCCGTCATCCCGGCGGATCACGAGACCGTCATGACCCCTCCAGCGATCGGGGTAGCCGATCTTGACGGTGAGCCGGTCGAGCTTCCGGAGGGCGGCCTGGCGCGTGGTCGGGCTCATCCAGGAGACCTGCTCGAGACGCCGCCGGTAGGCCACGAGCAGGTGGTCGACCAGGCGGCGCGCGCTGCGCTTGGCGCTCTGCGGGAAGTGGCGGGCGACGTACCGGATGCCGATGGCTTCGCCTAGAGCGTCGCTGGTCGTCCGGAGAGCCGTCCGCCAGCGCGGGGGTGCCGACGGCATCCCGCGTACCTGCTCGCGATGGAAGTGCTGGTAGGCGGCCCGGAACCCGGCACCCAGGTGCATGGCATGGGCGTCGAGGATCCGCAGGCGCAGGTAGGCCTGCCATGACGAGAGGGGGGTGTCCTTCACGAGCCCGGCGATCGCCTGCACGTAGGTCGGCTGGGCCACGATGCACCCTGCCTCCGCAGGCAGGCCCGCGGCCCGGGCGAAGGCCTCGAAGTCGAGTGGGGCGTAGCCACCGGTCCATCCGGCCCGGGTGAGCGGGTTGTAGGCCTTGAGGTCGTCCCGGCACTCGACCTGGGACCACTGGACCCGGGCGATCGCCGTCTCGAGGTCCAGGGTCGCGTGGGCGTCGCCAGCCGGGTCGGCCGAGCCGGAGAGACGCGCGAGCGTCGTCAGGTAGGCGAGGTACCCTTCGCGCAACTTGCGATCCTCGGGGCCGTCATTCAGGTAGTAGTCGCGATCCGGCAGGCCGATGCCATCCTGGTACAGGTGCGCCGCATAGACGGTCGGCTTCTTCTCGTCGGGCGCCACGTACAGCGCCACCGGGGTGCTTGCGCCGGCTTTCGAGAACTCGAGGAAAAGGGTCGCGAGGTCGGCCGGGTCGGCCAGCGCGGAGGCCCGGTCGAGCAGGGGCCGCAAGGCCTCGAGTCCCGATTGATCGAGTGAGGCCGTGTCGAGCAGCGAGGCATAGAGGTCGCCCAG
>JBIIHZ010000045.1:0-8915 GCA_044235265.1 Candidatus Sericytochromatia bacterium | reverse complement strand
GCTTCTTGCGATGGGTCGCGCCTTCGGCAGGCCGCAGATCCGTGAGTTTCATGGTGTCTCCTCAGCTCACGACTCGACGCTGACCAGGTGAGAGACCTTGAAGATCATTCCCCGGATCATGGGCGAATCGAAGTGCTCGACCGTGTGGTTCATCTTGCGCAGGCCAAGAGCCTGGAGCACGGCACGCTGGCGATGGTTGTAGCCAATCGGGCTCTTGACCAGCTTGACCTTGATCTTGATGTCAGACATGCTCCTCACTCCTAACCGCGAAGCTGTTCGAGCGACAGGCCGCGCAGAGCAGCGACGTCCTCTGCACGATGCAGCCGCGACAGCGCATTGATCGTGGCCCGCGCGCTGTTCAGCGGCGACTTGCCACCCATGCGCTTGGACAGGACGTCCTTGAAACCAGCGAGTTCAAGCACGATACGAACCGAACCACCAGCGATGACACCGGTACCCTTCGAGGCCGGCTTGATCAGGACCGAGCTGGTCCCGGCAATGCCGGTCATCGCATGAGGGATCGAGGTGTCCAGCATGTGGACGCTGATGAGGTTCTTCTTGCCATCGGCGACGGCCTTCTGGATGGCAACGATGACTTCGGCAGCCTTACCGACGCCTACGCCAACCGACCCCTTGCCGTTACCCACGACGACGGTCGCGCGGAACGACATCTTCTTGCCGCCCTTGACGACTTTGGTGACACGACGGATCTGGACGACCTTCTCCTGCCACTCGGACTCTTCGCGCTCGCGCTCCCGCTCGCGGGGGGGGCGAGTGCCGCGGCCCTGGCCGGGACCCCGGCCGCCGCGCTGTTCTTTGTTTTCCACGTTCGCCTCCAAAATCGACTAGAAATCCAGACCGGCTTCGCGTGCAGCGTCAGCCAGAGCAGCGATCCGACCGTGATAGAGGAACCCACCGCGATCGTAGACGACGCTCTCGATCCCGGCGCCCTTGGCCCGCTCGGCAATCAACTTGCCAACGGCGGTGGCTGCCTCGACCGTCCGGCCATTCGACAGGTTCTCGCGGAGCTCCTTGTCGAGCGTGGACGCTGCAACCAGGGTCCGTCCCTGACTGTCGTCGATCACCTGGGCATAGATATGCTGCTGGCTGCGGAACACCGCCAGACGAGGACGCTCCGAGGTGCCCTCGATGCGACGACGGAGGCGAGCATGCCGGCGCTCGATCTCGATCTTGCGAACTTTCTTCTTGATCACGATTGCCTCTACTTCTTCTTGCCGCCCGACTTACCGGCCTTGCGACGGATGACTTCACCCATGTACTTGATACCCTTGCCCTTGTAGGGCTCGGGGGGCCGGACGGAACGGATGGAGGCAGCGACATCGCCCACGAGCTGCTTGTCGGCACCCTTGACGTGGAGCTTGTTGGCACCCTCGACCGCGATCTCGATACCGGCAGGCGGATCGATCTTGACCGGGTGGGAGTACCCTACGGACAGATTGAGGACGCGGCCATCGAGCGTGGCGCGGTAGCCCACGCCGACCATCTCGAGGCTCTTGGTGAAGCCGTTGGCCACACCCTCGACCATGTTGGCGACGAGCGTGCGAGACAGACCATGCAGCGAACGAGCGTCCTTGGAATCGTCAGCACGAGAGACATTGAGCTGGTTGCCCTCGAGCTCGAACGAAACTTCCGGGAGAAACGTCCGGCTAAGCAAGCCCTTGGGGCCCTCTACGGTGACGACGGAACCCTGAATGGAAACCTTGACATTGCCCGGAACGGTGATCGGGCGCTTACCAATACGCGACATTTGATCACCCCTTACCAGACATAGGCGAGAACTTCGCCACCCACGTTTTCCCTGCGGGCCCGCTTGTCGGTCATGACTCCCTTGGGGGTCGACACGATGGCGATACCCAGACCGCCGAGGACACGGGGAAGCTCGTTACGACCGGCATAAACCCTGAGACCGGGCTTCGAGATGCGCTTGATGCCGGTGATGACGCGCTGTTTACCAGCTGCGTACTTGAGCTGAACCCGGATGACGCTGTGGTTACGGGCATCGAGCACGGAATCGAAACCGTGGATGAAGCCCTCGTCCTTGAGGACGCGAGCGATCTCGAGCTTCAGCTTGCTGCCGGGAACGTCGGTGGTCGGCAGATAAGCCGTGTTGGCGTTCCGGATGCGAGTGAGCATGTCCGCGACGGGATCGGTGACAGGCATTCGATAATCCTTCCTGAGGCGGGCAGTATCAGGGGGCGCCGCGCCCCCTGACTTCTCCCCTCTTGGTGACGAAGCGAGCTACCAGCTCGACTTCACCACGCCGGGCAATTTGCCTTCGTGCGCCATCTGACGCAGCTGGTTACGGCACAGCCCGAATTTGCGGTAATAGCCGTGGGGACGGCCCGTGAACTGGCACCGATTGTGCACGCGCACGGGATTTGAGTCCCAGGGCAACTCGGCGAGCTTCGCACGCGCCTCGGAAATCGCCTCCGGGGTGGTCCCCTTGCGGATGATCTCCTTCAGCTCGGCGCGCTTGGCCGAATACTTCTGGACGAGCTTCTGCTGACGCTCGTGCTTCTGGAGCTTGGACGTCTTGGCCATGTGAGGTCGTTCTCCCTAGTGCTCGCGGAACGGCATGCCGAGCTTCTTGAGCAAGGCACGCGCCTCGGCGTCCGTGCGAGCGGTGGTGACGATGGTGATGTCCATCCCGCGGACCTTGTCGACCTTGTCGTACTCGATCTCGGGAAAGATCAGCTGCTCCTTGATGCCGATGGAATAATTGCCACGGCCATCGAAGCTCTTGGCAGACACCCCGCGGAAGTCACGGATGCGGGGCAATGCCAGATTCATGAAGCGATCGAGGAACTCGTACATCCGACGGCCACGGAGCGTGACCATGGTGCCGATGTTCATGCCCTGACGCAGCTTGAAGGTCGCGATGGACTTCTTCGCCTTCGTCACGACGGGTTTCTGACCGGCGATCTTCGCCAGATCGGAAACGGCCGTCTCGAGCGACTTGGGATTCTGGATGGTCTCACCCAGGCCCAAGTTGATCACGACCTTCACGATCCGGGGAACGGCCATGACATTGTCGATGCCCAGCTCCTTTTGAAGAGCCGGAAGCACCTCTTCTTTGTACTTAACGTGCAAACGCATGCTGGGACTCCTACTTGTCGAGCACTTCGCCCGAGCGCTTGGCGACCCGGACACGCTTGCCGTCGGCGAGCGTCTTGATGCCGACCCGCGTGGGCTTGCCAGTGGACGGGTCCACGGGCATCAGCTTGCAGAGGTGGATCGGCGTTTCCTTCTTCACGAGCCCACCCTGCTGGTTCTGCATCGAGGGCTTCACGTGACGGGTCACGACATTGATTCCGCTGACGATGGCCTTGCCCTCGACGGGCATCACCAGGGTCACTTCACCCGTCTTTCCCTTGTCTTTGCCGGCGATGACCACTACGGTATCGCCCTTCTTGATCCGGTTCATCGGTCTTCCTCGTCCTCGCCCTACAGCACCTCGGGCGCGAGCGAGATGATCTTCATGAAATTCTTGTCACGAAGCTCGCGCGCGATGGGCCCGAACACACGGGTTCCCTTGGGGTTCCCGTCCTTGTTGATGATGACCGCCGCGTTCTCGTCGAACTTGATACGACTTCCATCGGGGCGAACCACGCCGTGCTTGCTGCGGACAATGACCGCCTTCACGACGTCGCTCTTCTTGACTGGCATGTTGGGGGTCGCGTCCTTGACGACAGCGACGATGACATCCCCGACATGGGCATACCGGCGGTTGGAACTGCCCAGCACCCGGATGCACATGAGCTCGCGAGCGCCGGTATTATCGGCAACCGTGAGCCTCGTCTGCACTTGAATCATCGCGCCTTCTCCTTACTTAGCCCGCTCGAGGATCTCGAGCAGCTCCCAGCGCTTGTCGCGCGACAGAGGACGGCTCTCGACGATTCGAACGACATCCCCGATACCGGCCGAATTGGCTTCATCGTGGGCCTTGAACTTGTTCGTCGACTTGATGATCTTGCCGTAACGGGGGTGGGGGTGACGGACCTCGACCGCGACCACGATGGTCTTGTTCATCTTGTCCGACACGACCTTACCGACGATTTCTCTACGGGGCATTATCGGGTTCCTCCGGCCGCGGTGAGCTCCTTGGCCCGGAGCGCGGTCATCAACTGCGCAATCCGATGACGGGTCTCACCGATGCGCGCGGTATTCTCGAGCTGCTTGGTGGCCAGCTGAAACCGGAGCTGGAAAAGCTCCGTCTTCGCTGACTTGAGCCGCTCCTGGAGGTCGGCCTCGGACAGCGCCACCAGTTCGCTAAACTTCTGCTTCGACACGATCCGTGCCTCCATCCTGCTGGGCCTTGACCACGAACTTGGTCTTGATCGGCAACTTGTGAGCCGCCAGACGCATGGCCTCACGGGCCACCTCTTCAGCCACGCCCTGAATCTCGAACATGATGCGCCCCGGCTTGACCACGGCCACCCAGTACTCGGGAGCACCCTTACCGCTACCCATACGAGTCTCGGCAGGCTTGGCGGTGACGGGCTTGTCCGGGAACACCCGGATCCAAACTTTGCCGCCACGGCGAATCGAGCGGGTCATAGCGCGACGAGCAGCCTCGATCTGACGCGAAGAGATCCAGGCCGGCTCGAGAGCCTGGAGCCCGAACTCACCGAAATGCACCTCGACGCCACGCGTTTCATGGCCGGTCATACGACCACGGTGCTGGCGGCGGAACTTCGTACGCTTAGGCATGAGCATAGGACGAATCCTCCTTGGCACTCTTATCGCGCGGGGGGAGCACCTCACCGCGATAGACCCAGACCTTGACACCGATGATGCCGTAAACGGTCTTGGCTTCCGTGAAACCATAATCGATGTCCGCACGCAGGGTGTGAAGCGGAATACGGCCTTCACGGGCCCACTCGGTGCGGGCGATTTCGGCGCCACCGAGACGACCTGCGACCATGACCTTGATGCCCTTGGCACCGGCCTTCATGGCACGCATCATGGCCTGCTTCATCGCACGACGGAAAGCGATACGCTTCTCGAGCTGGGCGGCGATGGACTCGGCGACCAGCTGAGCATCAGCGTCGATCTTGCCGATCTCGATGATGTTAACCTGAACCTTCTTGCCGGTCTTGGCAGCCAGGTCACGGCGCAGCTGATCGATACCCTGACCGCCACGACCGACGACGAGACCGGGTTTCCCGGCGTGGATGTTGACCTCGAGCTGGTTGCTCTTGCGCTCGATCTCGACCTGGGCGATACCCGCCTGGAAGAGACGCTTCTTGATGAAGAGGCGGAGCGCCCGGTCCTCGAGAAGGTTCTTGGCATAATCCTTCGTCGCAAACCAGCGGCTGGCCCAGGGTCGGGTGATGTTGAGGCGCAACCCGACCGGATGAATCTTCTGTCCCATGGTTCTCCTCGTCCTACTTGGTGCCAACCACCACATGAATGTGGGAGCTGCGCCTCATGATGGGGAAGGCACGACCCTGAGCATGGGGCTGGAAGCGCTTGAGCGTCTTGCCCTCATCCGCCCAGGTGGCCTTCACGACCAGCTGGCGGGGGTCAACCTGGTGATTGTGCTCGGCATTGGCCATGGCGGAGGCAAGCACCTTCGACACGACGTCAGCCGCGCGCAGCGGGGTGAAACGGAGGATGGTGAGCGCCTCGACCGTGTTCTTGCCCCGGATCAGGTCCAGAACGCGACGCACTTTACGCGGCGACATCCGGACATGCTTGGCGATGGCTTTGGTTTCCATAGTTCCCTCTGTGGATTCGAGAGGGTCCCGCGTTAGCGGGACCGATCCGAACCGCTGTGACCCTTGAAGAGGCGGGTGGGCGCGAACTCACCGAGCTTGTGCCCGATCATGTTTTCGGTGATGTAGATGGGAACGTGCTTACGACCGTTGTAAACAGCGATCGTGTGACCAATCATGCCAGGCATGATGGTCGAAGCACGCGACCACGTCTTCATCACCCGCTTCTCGCCGCGGGCGTTCTGCGCATCGACCTTCTCGGCGAGAGCAGCCTGCACGAACGGGCCCTTCTTGATGGACCGTGACATACTACAGCGCTCCTTCTGCTACTTGCGCGACTTGACGATGAGCGCATCGCTGGCACGCTTGCCGCGACGCGTGCGGTAACCCATGGCCGGCTTGCCCCAGGGCGTCTGAGGCTTACCACCGATCGGGCTACGGCCCTCACCACCACCGTGCGGGTGATCGACGGCGTTCATGACGACACCGCGGTTGTGCGGACGACGTCCGAGCCAGCGACTGCGACCGGCCTTGCCCACGGCGATGTTCTTCGCGTCGAGGTTCCCGACCTGGCCCAGGGTCGCCATGCAGGCGCCGAACACCTTGCGCATCTCGCCTGACGGGAGCTTGATGGTGACGTACTCACCTTCCTTGGCTACCAGCTGAGCACCGGCGCCTGCGGCACGCACAAGCTGTCCACCACGACCGAGCTTGAGCTCGATGTTGTGAATCACGCTACCAAGCGGCATCTTCAGCATCGGAAGCGCGTTACCCGTGCGGATCTCGGCATCCGGACCGGCCATGATGGCCTGACCGACTTCGAGGCCGAGAGGCGCGAGGATATAGCGCTTCTCACCGTCCGCGTAGACAACGAGTGCGATGCGCGCATTACGGTTCGGATCGTACTCGATGGTCGCAACACGAGCCGGAATGCCAAGCTTGTTGCGCTTGAAGTCGATGACCCTGTAGGCCCGCTTGTGACCACCGCCGCGGAAGCGGCTGGTGATGCGACCCTGATTGTTGCGCCCAGCCTTGGACGGCAGGGGCTGCAAGAGGGACTTCTCGGGACGGTTGGTGGTGATCTCATCGAAGCCCGAGACGCTCATGCCCCGGGTTCCCGGAGTCGATGGATTGAGTTTCTTGATCGGCATGGTCGTCTCCTCTAGCCGCCGTAGATGTCGATGGACGAACCCTCGGCGAGGGTGATCACGGCCTTCTTGCCGCCGGCGATCTCGATCGTCCTCGCACCCAGGCGTTTCGCCTTCGGACGAATCGCCGAGGTCGTGACGTCCACCACCTTGACCTTGAAGAGGGTCTCGGCAGCGCGGGCGATCTCGATCTTGTTGGCGCGGCGATCGACCTCGAACACAAACTTGTTCTCAGCAGCGAGCTGGCTAGCCTTCTCGGTGACCAGTGGCCGCTTCAGCACGGTATAGAGATCGGTCATGACGCAAACACCTCTTCGATTCGCTGGATCGCAGCGGGAGTCACCACGATTTTATCATGGTTTAGCAGATCCTTCACACTGAGGTTCGACGCCAGCGCGAAGCGAAGACCCTCGATGTTCCGGGCCGAAAGCACGATGTTGTCATCGAGCTGGTCCAGGATCAGCAGGACCTTACCGGTGGCACCCACCTGCTTGAGGAAGGCGGCGAACTTCTTGGTGCTGGGCGCTTCGAGGGAGATATCCTTGACGGCGATCATCGCATCGACGCGGGCCGACAGCGCCGACCGGAGTGCCAGGCGACGCATCTTGCGAGGCATCTCCTTGACGTAGTTACGGTTGGGCTTCGGACCGAAGATCACGCCACCGTGGCGCCAGAGTGGCGAACGGGTCGATCCGGCGCGAGCGCGGCCGGTCCCCTTCTGCTTCCACGGCTTGCGACCACCACCCGATACCTCGGCACGCGTGAGCGTACTGTGGGTCCCGGCCCGCCCGTTGGACAGCTGGCGGACGACATGCAGATGCATGACGTGAGTATTGGGAGTGATGCCGAAAATGGCTTCCGAAACCGCGTGTTCACCGGCCGGATTGCCCTGAAAATCGACGAGCTTGATGTTGGGCATGGGGATTCTCCTTACCGACCGACCTTGATCGCGGGCCGGATGGACACGAGACCACCCTCGACACCCGGGACCGCACCGCGGATGAGCAGGAGGCCCTGCTCGGCATCCACACGCACGACCTTCAGCCGGCGCACGGTGACCCGCTCGTTGCCCATGTTGCCCGGCATCTTGGCGCCTTTGTAGACACGCTGCGGCGTCGTACCGGAACCGATCGAACCGGGATGACGGTGGAACTTCGAACCGTGGCTCATGGGACCGCGGCCGGCGTGGAACCGACGCTGCATCCCTGCAAAGCCCTTACCGATCGACTGCCCCGTCACATCAACCAGGTCTCCCTCGTTGAAGTGGTCAGCCTTGAGTTCCTGCCCGAGCTGGAAGCCCGAGACGTCGTCGAGACGAAATTCCTTGAGATGACGGAGCAGACGCTCGCCTGCACCCTTGAGATGGCCTTGCTGGCCCTTGGTGAGGTGCTTGGCCTTGGCTTCGCCGAACCCGATCTGGACGGCCGTGTAGCCATCGCGCTCGGAGTTCTTGATCTGGGTCACGAAGCAAGGACCGACCTCTACGACCGTCACGGGGACGGCCTGTCCCTGGGCATCGAAGATCTGGGTCATGCCCAGCTTGCGGCCCATCAATCCGAGAGACATGAATCACTCCAAAATGTTGCGGGGGCACTGCGTTCGATTCTTGCCCCGACCCGGAAGGCCGGGGCAAGATTTCCAACCGCACGAGCCTACTCGTGGCCCCTTGACGTCACAGCTTGACTTCGATATCCACGCCAGCAGGCAAATCGAGACGCATGAGCGCATCGACAGTCTTGGGATTGGACTCGAAGATATCGATCAACCGCTTGTGCGTACGGATCTCGAAGTGCTCGCGCGACTTCTTGTCCACGTGCGGCGAACGAAGCACACAATAGACCGACTTGGCAGTCGGCAGGGGAATCGGACCGACGATGCGGGCGCCAGTACGGCGCGCGGTGTCGACGATCTTCTCCGTCGAGGCATCGATCAGCTTGTGGTCATATGCCTTGAGACGGATCCGGATCTTCTCTTGCATCTTTGCTCTACTCCTAGGAATGGATGGAAGTCACGACACCAGCGCCGACGG
>JBIIHZ010000393.1:0-2659 GCA_044235265.1 Candidatus Sericytochromatia bacterium | reverse complement strand
TCGGGGTGGAGCGCGGGATCCTGCCGCGCATGCCCGAACTGGGTCCCCTGGCGGCCATCAGCGTGGGCATCGTCGCGGGCACGCCATGCCTGGACCTGTGCTACGAGGAAGACTCGCAAGCCGAGACCGACCTCAACGTCGTGGCGACCGGTGCGGGCACCTACGTCGAGGTCCAGGGCACGGCCGAAGGAGCGCCCTTCGATCGCCGGCAGTTCGATGCTCTGCTCGACCTCGCCGACCGGGGCATCGCGGCGCTGATTCGCCACCAGCAGGAGGCACTCGCCACGAGCCTCGTGACGCGCTGAAGTTCCCGGGATGGAATCGATGCTCGACCATGAACCGAACGGGGTGGCCTCCCTGAAAGCCACCGGAACGGGCCCCCTGGGCCCGGATCCCGACCGGACCGTCCAGCGCCGGCTTCTCTGGGGGCTGGCGATCGCCCTCGTCTGGCGCCTGCTCCTCGCTGCCCTGCCGGGGGGCCTCAAGTTCGACCTCGACACGTTCGCCGCCTGGGGCCTCCAGGCGGCCGACCGGGGACTCGCGAGCCTCTATGCCCCGGGCCAGTTCTGCGACTATCCGCCGCTGTGGCTGATGGTGCTCGGTGGGCTCGGCATGCTCGGACGGTCGTTCGACGGCGCGCATGCCGCCTCGTTCGTCATCCACGGAGTCAAGGTCCTGGCGGGACTCGCGGATCTCGCGACCGCCTGGCTCCTGTTCCACCTGCTGCGCGGCCGCGTGTCGCGTCGTACGGCCCTGGCCGCGTCGCTGGGCTATGCGTTCAATCCGGCCACCTGGTTCGTGTCGGGAGTCTGGGGTCAGATCGACGGGGTCGTCACCCTGGTGGCCCTGATCGGCACCATGATGATCCTGGGGGCGGCGCCCCTGGGCGGGATGGCCGTGGCCAGCTTGGCCCTGCTGGTGAAACCCCAGGCCCTGTTCACGCTGGTCCTGGCGCCCCTTGCCGGGTGGTTCCGCTTGCCCTGGCGAGTCTGGCCGATGGGAGCGGGAATCGCGGCCGTGCTGACCACGTTCGCGATGATGCCGTTCACGGGAATCGGGCCAGGCGGTATCCCGGCGCTGGTCCAGCGCATGGCGGGGAGCACGACGACCTACGACGGCAGCACGATCAACGCGTTCAACCTCTGGACCGTGACCAGCCTGCGCAACGGGACGGTCATGTGGGGAGCCCAGTTCTCGGACACCCGGCTCCTGCCCGGGCTGACGCCGTCGTGGCTCGCCTGGCTCGTGGTGCCCGTCCTGGGTGCAGTCCTGATCAGGTCCCTCGGGGGCATCCGGGGGCTCTCGTGGCTCAAAGGGGGGGGGCTCCTGGCTGGACTCGCCGTCCTGCTCGCGGTCTTGCTGGGCAGGATGTCCCATGCGGCGCTGGGCCTGTGCCTCGTCGCGGGCGTGACGGGCTGGGTCGGTACCTGGGTCTGGAAGCGACGAGACGAGGGCTGGGGGCCCATCTGGCTCGGCGGGGCCTGCCTCGTCCTGGGCGTCTTCCTCCTCGCCACCCGGATGCACGAGCGCTACGGGTTCCCGGCCGTCGCCCTGCTCACGCTGGCTGCCGCTCATAACCGGGGTCTGGGCCTGCACCTCTCGGCCTTCTCGGCCACGACCTTCCTGAACCTCGGTTACGTCTACCTGTACTACATGGCCCCGTCCACGTTCGAGGCGATCCCGCCTGGTTTGCGTTCAGGCGTGATCATCGGCTGCGTGCTGGCGAACATGGCCCTCTTCGGCGACCTGCTGGCCCAGCTGGCGACCCCGGCCACCCACCGGATCGCTCCGGGTGAGGAGGCCTTCCCCGTCCGGTTGGCCCCCCGATCGGCGGCCGTCGCCGAAGCCTGGGGCCGCTGGGACACCTGGGCGGCCGCGGCCGCCGGGGGGCTCTTCTTCCTGATGGGGCTGTGGCGCCTGGGGACACCGGACGAGCAGATCTTCGACGAGGTCTATCACGCCCGGACGGCCCAGGAGTACCTGCGCGACATCGATCCCTACGAATGGACCCACCCTCCGCTGGCAAAACTCGCCATCTCGCTCGGGATCCGGCTCTTCGGCATGCACGGCTTCGGCTGGCGCCTGCCGAGCCTGGTGGCCGGGGGACTGGCCCTCGCGGTGTTCTTCGTCCTGGCTCGCCGGATGCTCGGGACCCGACGGCCAGCGCTGCTCGCGACGCTGTTGCTGGGTCTCGACGGGGTCTTCTGGGTCCAGTCGCGCGTGGCCATGACCAACATCCACGTGCTGCTGTTCATGCTGGTGGCGAGCTGGTGCGTGTGGGAATTCACGCGTCGTGGCCAGGAGCGCTGGCTGGTGGGCGCTGCGGCAGCCCTCGGAGCCTCGCTGGCCACGCGCTGGTCGAGCCTCTATGCCGGCCTGTGGCTGGCGGCGTGGGTGGCCATCTGGGTCATCGGCTTCGAGCGTCCCCGACGCCCGGTGAAAGACATCGTGGCGCTCGCCCTGCGCACCATCCTGAGCTGGACGCTCGTCCCGGCGACGGTGTACCTGCTCTGCTACATCCCGTATTACGGGGCCCATGCCCATTCCGTGCAGGAATGGCTGACGCGCCTTTGGGAGCTCCAGCAACGGATGTGGGGCTACCACGCCAACCTCCATGCCTCGCACTCCTATGCCTGCCCGTGGTGGCAATGGCCCCTGA
>JBIIHZ010000044.1:0-8920 GCA_044235265.1 Candidatus Sericytochromatia bacterium | reverse complement strand
GCAGGCGCTCAAGCCTCCGAAGACTCTCGATGACCTGCCGGTGCTCGAGCGCTACATCGTGCGCAACGGGCAGATGGACAAGGTCGCCGAACGTCCGGCCCGGTCATATGCTTCGGAAGTCGAGGAACTCGTGGCGATCGCCGGCAAGGAGGCCGGGACGGGGCGCATGGGAATCGTCCTGCAATCTCACGGGGTGGGGGCTTTCGGCCTCGACGACGACGCGCCGGGCGAGATGAGCCTCCAGGAACTTCGCACGGCCATCCGCGGTGGTCTGTCCACGTCGGGCCGCTCCAAGGTCGATACCCTGTCGCTGAATGCCTGCCTGATGGGCCAGGCCGAGGTGCTCAACGCCGTGTCGGGCCTGTCCGACCATCTCCTGGCCTCCGCCGACGTCGAGTGGAGCGAGGTGGGGGCCGATGGTTCCCGCGTCGACGGCATGCCCATCCCGACGCTGCTCGAGACGCTGATCCAGCAGCCTGGGCTGACCGCAGAAGGCTTCATGGCCCAGGCCATCCAGCGCGCGGATCGCGGGACTCCCACCCTGTCCTATTTCGACATGGCACGGTACCCGGGGCTGCAGGCGTCCTTGCATGCCTTTGCCGCCGCCCTCGAGCGGGCAGGCCAGGATCCCGTCGCGCGCCCCGTCCTCCGGGACATCATCGAGCGGATGGCCCCTTACGGGGCAGACGTCGTTCCCGAGGCGGAGCGCAGCTCGCCGGACGGGAGTCAGCGGGATCTGGGGCATTTCGTGACCGAGGTGATGCTCCGCGTGAAGGACGGTCAGCTTCCCGATCCGAACGGGGAACTGCTCCGGACCTCGCGGTACATGGCCACGCATATCAGCGATCTCGTCGTCCATCACCGCCAGACCGTCTCGCCGCGGGACAAGCAGCGCGACGTCGGGCTGGGGATCTTCCTGCCTGCCCGGGCTTTCTTCGAGGCCGACACCGTCCGGCAGACGCCCCTGTTCGGCGGGCTTCGCACCCAGTTCGACGAGCTGCGAGCCGAAGGCATTCCGCGCGACCTTCGCGACCTCCAGGCGCGTCGGGTTCGCCTGGATTCTTTGCGGGATTTCATCGTCGAGCGCGTGGTGCCCGGGGTCCCGGCGGATCAGCGGGCGGCCTTCACACCCCTGTTCGACACGATGCGCAAGACCCGCTGGACCGATGATCCGGCGGCCTGGCAGCAGGGTCTCGACCAGGCCATCGTCGAGCTGGACGGCCTCGCCCGGGGACCGCTCGGCGATCGCGTCAGGCAACTGGCGATCGCCCACCGGGCCACCTTCGTGCACCAGACCATCGAGAACATGAGACCTCTCTCTCCCAGCGATGCCTGGATGCGTTTCGTGGCCTCGCTCGATCCCGCCCGTGACCCGATCCAGCCGCTGCCGCCCGTGCCGGATTCGGCCCCCGGAACCCGTTGAAGGGGGAATCCAGATCGCGTAACATGCTTCGATAACCTTTTCTTTAACCAAGGAGGATCGAGGCATGCATCGTTCGCTCGGATGGCTCGGGGTCCTGCTGCTGCAGGCAGGGTGCGCGGTGGCTCACCCCGTGTCCCTCTCTCCGTCCACCGGATCCCTCGCACTTGCCTCGACGGCTTCGATCCGGACCGCTGCCGTCGTGACCGTCACCGTGGACCAAGCGCGGCAGCGCCTCCAGGCCGATCCCGCCCTGCGCCTCGTCGACGTCCGGAATCCTGACGAGTTTGCCGAGAGCCGCATCGCCCGCGCCGAGTTGCTCCCCCTGCCGGAACTCGAGAAGTGGGCTCCGAAGCTCGATCCGCGCAAGCCTCTCGTGCTGATCTGCCGGAGCGGTCGTCGGAGCGGTGCTGCCGCCGAGGCGCTCGTCAAGCGCGGATTCGCCTCCGTCGTCTCGGTCGACGGGGGGATGCTGGCCTGGGAAGCGGCGGGTTACCCCGTCGTCCGGCCCTGAAGACCGGGAGAGGAGCTGCTCTTGACCTTACCTACCACTACCTCGACCCTGAGCGTGCCCGCGGCGCTGGAGGAGAGCTTCTACCAGCTCGTCGTCGAGACCTCCACGAACCTTCCCTCCGACGTGCGGACGGCTATCCATGCGGCCCAGGCGCGTGAAGATGCATCCACGCGGTCGGCCCTGGCCCTGACGACCATCGGTCACAATGTCGACATGGCTGCTGATTCGACATTGCCCATCTGTCAGGATACGGGCATGCCGACGTTCTTCGTGAAGACCCCGGTCGGGGTCAACCAGCTCGTCCTCCGCGAAGCCATCCGTCAGGCCGTGGCCCGTGCCACCCGTGATGGCAAGCTGCGCCCCAACTCGGTCGACAGCCTCACGGGGGCCAATGCCGGGGACAACCTCGGGCCGGGGATGCCCGTCATCCACTTCGAGCAGTGGGAGCACGCCCATGTCGAGGCAAAGCTGATTCTCAAGGGCGGCGGGTGCGAGAACAAGAACATCCAGTATTCGTTGCCCTGCGAGCTTCCTGGCCTGGGCAAGGCCAATCGCGACCTCGACGGCGTTCGCAAGTGCATCCTGCATGCGGTGCACCAGGCGCAGGGTCAGGGCTGTTCGGCCGGATTCATCGGCGTGGCCGTGGGCGGCGATCGGACGACGGGTTACGAGGAAGCCAAGCACCAGCTCCTGCGCGCCTGTGACGACGAGCATCCCGATCCCCGCCTCGCGGCGCTCGAAGCCTACGTCATGGAGAAGGCCAACCAGCTCGGCGTGGGCACCATGGGCTTCGGCGGCGACGTCACGCTTCTGGGCTGCAAGGTGGGCGTCCTGAACCGCCTGCCTGCGAGCTTCTTCGTCTCCGTCGCTTACAACTGCTGGGCCTTCCGCCGGCTGGGCATCGAGCTCGACCCGGAATCGGGCCGGATCCTGGCCTGGCAGTACCGCCAGCCACCGGCCGAGGCCCTGCGTCTCTCGCCCGGAGGTGTCGGCGGCTTCGCGACGGGTCGCGAGGTCCATCTGCAGGCGCCCATCACCGAGGAACAGGTCCGGGCGCTGAAGGTAGGTGACGTCGTGGTCCTGAACGGTCGCATGGTGACGGGCCGTGATGCCATCCACAAGCACCTCATGGACCACGAACCGCCCGTCTCCCTCGAAGGGGCGGCGCTCTACCACTGCGGTCCCGTCGTTCGCAAGGTCGGTGAGGCCGGCTACGAGGTCCTGGCTGCCGGTCCGACCACCAGCATCCGCGAGGAGCCCTACCAGCACGAGGTGATCCGTCGCTATGGCGTGCGGGCCGTCATCGGCAAGGGTGGCATGGGCGACAAGACCCTCAAGGCGCTCCAGGAGCACGGAGCCGTCTATCTGAACGCGATCGGCGGAGCTGCCCAGTACTATGCACGCTGCGTGAAGCGTGTGGCCGGGGTCGAGTTGCTCGAGTTCGGGACGCCCGAGGCGATGTGGCAGCTCGATGTCGAAGGCTTCGCTGCGATCGTCACCATGGACAGCCACGGCAACAGCCTGCACCGGGACGTCGAGGCGACCTCGGAAGAGCGCCTCGCCGCACTCGCCGCGCCGGTTTTCTAGAACCTGACCCGTGCATGCAAGCGAGTGGGGTGGCCATCGGCCACCCCACTCTTGACTCGCGGGCTGGCCCGGCCCATGTATTTAGATATCTGTCGAAATAAGAGACGGTAGAAGCGAGGTCCTCATGTCGCTGGATCGGGTCTTCCGGGCGATCGCCGATCCCACCCGTCGGGAGATCTTGCGTCACCTGCGCCGACAATCGCTCACGGCAGGTGACATCGCTGACCGGTTCACCCTGTCGAAGCCCTCGATTTCTCATCACCTGGCGCAGCTTCGGGAGGCGGATCTCGTTTTCACGGAGCGCGTGGGGACCTCGATCCGCTACCACCTGAATCTGTCCGTCTTCGAGGAACTTCTGACGGACCTGGTCGAACTCTGGAAAGGAGGGGGCCGTGACACCCCGGTTGAAGGCTGAAGCAGTCCCGGCTCTGATGATTCTGGCCTCCTGGCTGTTCGTCGCTCACCACTGGGGACGTCTGCCTGATCAGATTCCCGTCCACTGGGGCCTTTCCGGCACTCCCGATGCTTTTGCACCCAAGGTCCCGGGCGCCTTCATGATTCCCGCCATCGGTACGATGCTGACCCTGACCATGATGGCATGGCCCGCTTTCGCTCCACGTTCGTCTGCACGGGAGACCCTGCTCGGTGTTTTTCAGGTAAAGGGCTGATGCGCTAGAGAATGACGGTCGACTCCTGGAGCGCGAGCGAGCCCTGCCGCGTCGCGGCATGAGGTCGGTTCTCGGCCTGCCCGGAACTCGTCACCCGGACGAACTCGATGGTCTGGGCGTGCAGGTCGGGGATGCTGCGCGCATTCACGTAGCTGAGGCCCGAACGGATTCCGCCCTCGAGTTCACGGACCAGGGCCGCGACAGGACCCTTGGTCGGGATGAGGGTCGAGATGCCCTCGGGCGTTCGCTCGATCCCGACCTTGCGCTGGGCGCCGGCCGAGGCCATCCCCCGGTAGACCTTGTAGGCGCGATCGTGTTCCACGAGGGTTTCTCCCGGGGCCTCGTCGGTACCGGCAAACAGGCTGCCAATCATGACGCTGTCCGCGCCGGCCGCCAGGGCCTTCACGATGTCACCCGAATTGCGGATCCCGCCGTCGGCGATGAGCGTCGGTCGATGGGCGGCACGCGGTCGCGCCTTGCGGGCCTCGACCTCGTACCAGCGATCGAGCGCCGCGCGACAGCGCATGATGGCCGTGAGTTGAGGCATGCCGGCGCCGGTGACGATCCGCGTCGTGCACACCGCGCCTGGTCCCACGCCGACCTTGATGGCGTGGGCACCGGCTTCAAGGAGGTCCCAGGTCCCTTCGGACGTCGCCACGTTCCCGGCGATGATCCCGAGGTCGGGGAAGCGCTCCCGCACGGCCTGGATCGTCTCGATGACCCGATCAGAGTGTCCGTGGGCCACGTCGATGAGCACGCCGTGAGCGCCCTCCGTGGCTGCGATGCGGTCCATGTCTTCCGGTTTCACCCCGACCGTCACGATCCGGATGCCAGGCACCGATGCCACCAGGTTTCCGTGAGCGAGCGGATCGGCCAGGAATCGATGGATGATTCCCAGACCGCCGAGGGCATGCATGGCCCTGGCCATCTCGCCTTCGGTCACCGTGTCCATGTTGGCGCTGATGAGCGGCAATTCGAGCGTGAGATCGGCGAAGAGCCGGGTCCGGAGACTCACGTCTCGCCGGGAGTGAACGCTGGAACGTTTCGGAACGATCAGGACGTCATCGAAGGTCAAACCTTCGTGCTCGAGAATCTTGATGGCCACGGGCGAGGTCGCTGATGGAGGTGGGTCAGGCCTGGGTCGCCTTGCGGGCCAGCGAGGCCACCGGGACCACGCGAGGCTGTCCGTCGTCGCTTTCCCACTCGATGGTGAAGAAACTGGTCGAACCCGACTTGCTGCTGCGTCCGCCGGAGCGCTCGTAGACCATCACCGCGCAGGCCACGTCCGTGCTTTCTACCAGCGTGTATTCCCCGTTTCGTGGAACCAGGCCCAGCGAGATCGCTTCCTGCACCTTGCTCCGTGCCATCGTGGACCACTTTGCACCCAGTAGCATCGCCATCGCGTCAGAGGCTCCCTTCGGGGCTAAAGCAGGCAAGCATCCTCGCCAGACGAGGAACCGCCGAATCGACGAGGCAGGCTCGAGCCACCTCTCCAAAGCTTCGTTAACAGCATACCATGAAAGGTGAATTTGCGTTGATGACGATCACGGCCAGAATGCATCCAGTTCGTCCGGTGACCGGAGAACCTGACACACTTGGCGCTGGCCGTGTAGACTGGACCCGTTCGCCTGTCTTCGACCCGGAGGTCTCGTGAAACTGACCCGTTCAGCCGGTATCCTGCTCCATCCGACCTCGCTTCCGGCGCCTCATGGCGTCGGGAACATCGGCCAAGCCTCTCGCGCGTGCATCGACTTCCTGGCGCGAGCCGGGCAGACCTACTGGCAGATGTTGCCGCTGGGGCCCATCACGTACGGGGATTCGCCTTACCAGGCGCTCTCGGCCTTCGCCGGATGTCCGCTCCTCGTCGATCTCGAGGACCTCGTGGAGGCGGGTTGGCTCGACCGCTCGGATCTCGAGGGAGCTCCCGACCACGCACACGCCGTCCGATACAGCGAGGTCATTCCCTTCCACGACCGGATGCTTGCGCTGGCATGGGAGCGTTTCCAGGCGCGTTCCGAGGCGTCCGCACGCGAGGCCATGGACGTCTTTGCAGCCTCGCAGGCGGAATGGCTCGGAGATTTCGCCCTGTTCATGGCCCTCAAGCTCTCCCTCGGGGGCGCCGCCTGGACCTCCTGGCCCGAGGAGCTTCGCCGCCGTGACCCTGGCGCCCTCGCCCGGGCACGCGCGGATCTCGCCGACGGTATCGCCTACCAGGTCTTCGTGCAGTGGATCTTCCACGAACAGATGCAGTCCCTGCGTGCTCATGCATCCGAGCGTGGCATCCGCCTGATCGGCGACCTTCCCATCTTCGTCTCGATGGATAGTGCGGACGCCTGGGCGCATCCCGAACTGTTTCACTTCGACGAGAAGGGTCATGCCACCGTCGTGGCGGGCGTACCTCCCGATTACTTCAGCGAGACCGGGCAGCTCTGGGGCAATCCGCTCTACCGCTGGGAAGTCAGCCGCGCGACCGGGCATGCCTGGTGGATTGCCCGCATGCGCCAGGCGCTCGCCCAGTTCGACCTCGTGCGTATCGATCACTTCCGGGGCTTCGAGGCGTACTGGGAGATTCCCGCAGGAGCCTTGAACGCCATCGGTGGGCGCTGGGTTCCAGGGCCCGGGATCGACCTCTTCGAGGCCCTGGGGCGTGAACTCGGGGACCTTCCGGTGATCGCCGAGGATCTGGGGCTCATCACGCCCGAGGTCGAGGCCCTGCGGGATGGTGCCGGGTTGCCCGGCATGAAGATCCTCCAGTTCGCGTTCGGCGGGGATGACGACAATGCCTACCTGCCGCACCGTCACGTCGAGCACGGAGTCGTCTACACGGGGACCCACGACAACGACACCACCGTCGGGTGGTGGCAGTCGGCCGAGGCGCCCGTGCGCGACCATGCGTGCCGGGTACTCGGGGTCGGTCCCGAGCAGGTTCCGGGTGCCCTCATCGAGGCAGCTCTCGGCTCCCGCGCCAACCTGGCCGTGATCCCGATGCAGGACTGGCTCGGACTCGGTGCCGAGGCCCGCATGAACACTCCTGGCCTCCCGGAGGGCAACTGGGCCTGGCGGGTGGCGCCGGGCGCCCTCGTCGAGGGTCTCGCCGAGCACATCGCTGTCCGGACGCGGGCCCACGGGCGATAGCAGACCTGTCGCGGATCGGTCCCATCCTCCGGGGCCGATCCCGTGCCCGCCCGGTCACGACCGGGGCGGGTCGTCGCGCGGAGGAAGGTGGCCCGTGAAGGTCCTGATCGTCGATGATGAAGTCCTCGGGGTGGAGGCCCTCTCGCTGATCCTGCAGCGGGAAGGTCATGACATCCTGGTGGCCTACGACGCCCCCGAGGGGGTGTCTCTCGCGCTCGCCGAACGTCCTGACCTGGTGATCATGGACGTCACCATGCCGGGCGCCTACGACGGACTCGAAGGCGTTCGCCGCCTGCGGGCGAATCCCGGGTTCACGGGGCTCCTCGTCTGTCAGACGGCCCTGCCCGAGACGGACGCTCTGGCCCGGGTCGGCCACGCGGGTCCCCATCACTGGCTCCAGAAGCCATTCAGGCGAGCCGAACTGCTGGCTCTGCTGTCGCGGCTGGAATCAGGGCGCGACGCGCAGTCGAGCCAGCAGACGTAGCCGACCTTCACCGGGTGCGAACCCCACGAGCGACCAGTCCGGGGTAAGGCCGGGCGTCGCAGGTGCCGGCCCGCTAGCGGCCAGCTGCCGGAGATCGAGGGTGGCGTCCGGCATCAGGCTCTGCAGCAGGGTGCTCGGCACGGGGAACGTCCGACCAGCCAGCGACAGTTCCAGATGAGACACGGTCAGGCGGTCGGGTGCAACCAGTTCCGGATGGACGCTCACCGCCACGGGCCAGGCGCTGCCACTGACCTCCACGCGGCCCTCGATGCCGAGACGGTCCGAGGTGATGCGGACGCGTTCCGGGATGACGTCCACCGTCCTCTGGATGGGAGGGAGGCCGGGGAAGATGGGCAGCTGGATGGGGATGCCCCGGAGCTTCGATCGGATCTCGGGCCTATCCAGCACCGCCAGGATGCCCGATTCCGGAATGTCGACGGAGCCCGTCGCGTCGGCGCCGGCTGCCAGCTGGGGACGTCCCGACCAGATCGTGTCGAGCATCTTCAGCTGAAAAGGGGCCGTTTCCAGCGAGGCCGAGGCGATCGCCACGCCTTCGAGCTTGAAGTCTTCCATCCGGATGTCCAGGCGATCGATGTGGCCCGCGAGCATGTGCAGCGGGGGCGCGGATTCGACCCGCACTTCCACCTTTCGAGCTCCCCCGACCTGCTGCCGGAGGCTGTCGGCGATCGAGCCCGAAACCAGTCCCGGTGCAGCTCCCAGGCCGGCATACAGGGCCGTCAGGACGCACGCCAGGATGAGGGTCAGCATCACCAACCTCCTCTCGCGCTCGCGAGCATCGCGAAGACGATCTGCCCGCCCGTGCCGTCGAACATCGTGCTGGCCCAAACGTTGCCCTCGAGGGCTCCTCCCAGTTTCATCGGCCCGACCTGCCAGGGCGTCGTCTCGAGACCTCCCTGGAGATCCAGTCCCCACCGCATGGCCTGGAGACTGCGATTTCCGAGAGTATGCGATTGAAGCATCACGGGGAGCGCGGCATCCAGGCGGATCTGCAGTCCCGCGAGGCCCGGCAGCCAGGTGATCTTGCCGGAGGGCCCCAGGCCCACCAGGGTCCGTCCCGCGGTCTGGTAGCCGTTCCCGGTGCCACTCAGGGG
>JBIIHZ010000392.1:0-2666 GCA_044235265.1 Candidatus Sericytochromatia bacterium | reverse complement strand
GTTCGATTCGTACAGCCTGCTCAGCCTCGGGGCGCTCGTGCGGGAACATTTCGACGTGAAGAACCTCATCGTCTGGGACAAGCAACGCATCGGGATGGGCCACCATTTCCGACGACGTCACGAGTGCGTGGTGTTCGCCACCAAGGGACGACGCAAGCTGTCCCGGCGCGACCTCCCTGACGTCTGGTCGATCCCGAGACTGATGCGGCCGGCCTATCCGACCCAGAAGCCCGTCGAACTGTTCCGCTGCATGCTCGCTGGAAGTGCAGGCCCGGACATGGTGGTCTGCGACCCCTTCGTCGGGAGCGGGTCGGCAGCGATCGCGGCCCTGAAGCACGGGTGTCGGTTCGTGGGTGGAGATGTCAGCGAACGCGCGATCGCCTTCAGTTCAAGGCGCCTTAGCCTGTTCGACCAGACGGGCCGAGACCCCGACCAGAAGCCTGCGAAAGAGCTCCCGAGTTTCCTGGAGGTCTGAGAGTCAGGAGTTCTGGGAGCCCGCCGGTGCGAGAACGAGTTGCCCGGTCGCCTTGCCGAGCACCGACTGGATCTTGGTGTTCAGGATGTCGATGGCGACCTCGTTCATGCCCCCCTCGGGCACGACGATGTTCGCATGCTTCTTGCTGGGCTCGACGAACTCCATGTGCATCGGCCGGACGGTGGCGAGGTACTGGTCGATGACGGACTGCGGACTACGTCCGCGGTCATGGATGTCGCGGCTGAGGCGCCGGATGAAACGAATGTCGGCATCCGTGTCGACGAACACGCGGATGTCGAGCAGACGGCGGATCTCGGGGCTGGCGAAGATGAGAATCCCCTCTACCAGCAACACGCGGCGCGGATTCACCTGACGGACCTCGGGAAGACGCGCATGCGACTTGAAGTCATAGATGGGCGCATCGACGGCCACCCCCTTCTGGAGGGCCCGGATGTGCTCGCAAAACAGCTCGTTGTCCAGCGACCGTGGATGGTCGTAATTGACGCGCGACCGCTCCTCCGCAGAGAGGGCCGAATGGTCGAAGTAATAGGAATCGTGGCAGAGGTAGGCGACCTGGTCCTCACCGCCGAGCTGGAGGATATTCCGGGCGACGGTAGACTTCCCGGATCCCGTCCCCCCGGCCACACCGATGGTGAGAGGTTTACGCTGACTCACTGGCGACCGCCTCGATCGTCTTGGCTTCCCCCACGATGCGATCGCCCATGCGGGCCTTGTACTCGGCAAGCGCCGTGTCGCGAGAAGGCATGTCCTCCACGAGATCGACGAACAGCTTGCCATCGAGGTGATCAATCTCGTGCTGGATGACCCGAGCGAGCAGATCGGATGCATCGAGAATCTGCTGGCGGTCAGCGAGATCCCGGTACTTGACACGGATCTTGCGGAAGCGCTTGACCTGCAGGAACACCCCCGGGACGCTCAGACAGCCCTCTTCATCGGTGAACTCTCCCGCCGTCTTGATGATCTCGGGATTGACCAGAGCGAATGGACGGATGCCCTCGTGGCCGAGGTCCACGGTGATGACCCGCTTCGAGACACCCACCTGGGGTGCCGCAAGCCCGATCCCGTTTTCAAGAGTCATGGTCTCCATCATCTGGGCCACGAGAGCCTTGATCTCGGCAGAGACCTTGCGAACCGGTGCAGCGACCTCGCGCAAGACCGGATGTCCCATGTACGTGAGGGCCATTGCTGCCATGTTTCACCCCGAAAACCCGTGCAGGACGGACGCCAGATGGCCCCACGGACCAGAGACAAGTATAAGCTGCGGGTCCTGACCCGGGCAAGGTGACACGGCGCTCCGGCGGGGTACAAGGCAGGCATGGGCACGTGCAAACAACACCCTCGTCAGCAAGCCTCCCTGCAATGCCGGCTCTGCCATACCCCTTGCTGCCATCGCTGCGGCCAGGCAGGCGATGCTTGCCCAGCCTGTCATCAGGGCCTGCTCAGGCCTCTCGCGGTCAGAAAGGCTGGCCCGGAGGCGCCGAGACAGGCCTGTACGAACCACCCGGGGGTGCACGCCCGGTTGAAACTCTGCGCGTCTTGCGAGCACTGGTTCTGTGGCGACTGCATCGCATTCGGTGGGATCTGCACCGGGTGCAACGAGGAGCATGTCGCGGCCCTCAAGCCCGTGAGCCAAGCATCCGGTCACCGTCATCATGCCGTGAAGCGAAAGCGCATGCCCGGCAAGCTCCTGCTGGGACGGATCCTGGGGGGGCTCAAGAACCTCGTGCTCTTGCTCGGTGGGGGAGCCCTTCTCTGGACGGGCTGGAACACCCTTCGCACGATGCAGGCCACCAGTCCGAACGCCCGACCGGCCATCGACACCCGCCAGCCGGGCGGAGCAGCGGGTGGGGCCCTCGAGGCCCTCGGCCAGCTTCAGGCCCTGCGGAAGGTGGGTGCTCGGGAAGCGGGAGGGACGGGGCGCCCTCAGGGCCCCGACCAGACGTCCGAACTCATGCGACAGGCAGGCCTCGACGATGGCAGTCTCCCGGCCGAACCGGGGGCAGACCCGGCGGCGCAGCAGGCCGCCGCGCCCCGGGCAGGTGCCATCTCCGAGGCCGAAACCCAGGCAGCCCTGCAATCGCTCATGCAGCAGGTACCGGGCGTTCAGCGGGCGGCCCCCGCACCGCAGGCCGCCTCCGAGATTCGCCTCGGCATCGAAGGGCTCCGGCGC
>JBIIHZ010000390.1:0-2685 GCA_044235265.1 Candidatus Sericytochromatia bacterium | reverse complement strand
CTTCACGGCGTCCCAGGCGATGACCCGGTAGACCAGCACCTGGCAACCGGATGATAGCCCGGGCACCTTCACGGCGTCCCAGGCGATGACCCGGGCGCGAGCGTTCGCGTCTGCCCTGGTCCTCGGGGACTACCTCTACGTGTTCGGTGGGCGCGCATCGGGAATCCCGACTGACACCATCGAGAGAGCCCCGATCGATGCCAGCGGAACCCTGACGGGCCCGTTCGCGACCGTCTCGGGAACGCTCGTCACGGCCCGCTCGCAAGGTGGGGCCTTCCAGCAAGGGGGCCGGGTCTACCTCGTCGGGGGGCAAGGGGCCTCCGGACCGCTGGCCTCCATCGAATCCGCCCCGATCCTGGCAGATGGATCGATCGGATCTTTCACGACCAGCACCGTCTCCCTGACCATGCCCCGGGCGGGCTTCGCCCTGCAGATGCTGGGCACCAAGGTCACGGTCATCGGCGGCACCACCACGGGTGACGTGCCCGTCGCCTCGGTCGAAAGCGCCACCCTCGGGGCTTCGGGCCCCGGCACCTTCGCCCTCGAATCGGGCATCAACCTCTTGACCGCGCGCCGCGGTTGTCAGGCGGCCCTCATCGGCGACCAGTTGCACGTCTTCGGTGGCGGCGATGAGAACGATACCGCCGTCGCATCCATCGAGTTCGCCCCGTGCAACACGACGGGACAGCTCGGGGCCTTCGCGGCGGGTGGCGCGTCGTTCACCCCGCGGTTCGGCAACGGGGCGGCCGTCCTCGGATCCCGCGTGAACGTGTATGGCGGCTGCGGCGGCTCGATCACGTCGGGCGGAGGATGCAACTCGAACTTGTCCATCCTCTCGACCATCCAGCAGGCCGTCATCGACGATTCGGGTGCCGTCGGATCCTTCACGGCCTCCGGCTCCCTCGACGTGGGTCGCGTGAACTTCACCTCGGCGGTGCTCGGCACCAACCTCTGGGTCTTCGCGGGGGGCATTCCGAGCACGGCGCCCAACAACACGCCCAAGGTCATCTACGCTCCCATCGAGTCGGATGGCAGCATCGGCACCTTCCAGGATGCCGGCCGCACCGTGGCGCAGGTCTCGGGGGCCAACGCGGTCGCCGTGGGTCTGAATCTCTACGTCGTGGGGGGCATGGACGGCAACAGCACGGTCTCGGCCTGCCGCACGGGGACGCTCGATGGCACGACGTACAGCATCGGCGGGTTCGGGAACAACGGTCCCAACCTCGTGACGGCCCGGGCCCGCATGGGGATGGTCGTCCTGGGGAACTACATCTATGCCATCGGGGGGCAATCCGACCGCAACGGCGCAGCCCTCGCGAGCGTCGAGCGGTGCACCATCGACCCGGCGACGGATGCGGTCACCGGCAACTTCTCGAGCTACGGCACGGGTCTCCAGGTCGCGCGCGCGGCACCGGCCCTGGTGGTCACGGGATCCAAGCTGTACGTGATCGGCGGGACTCAGACGTCTTCGTACAACGGGTTGAACTCGGTCGAGGTGGCCACCATCGCCGCCGATGGCAGCCTGGGCACCTTTGCCACCGTCAGCGGCCTGAGTCTGGGCACGGCGCGTGGCTTCGAGGCGGCGGCCGTGGTGGGGAACTTCTTGCAGCTGTTCGGGGGACTCAACAGCAGCGGTCCGCTCGGAAGCGTCGAGCAAGCGGGGCTCCAGTGAGACGTCATCTTGCGAGGCTGCTCGCCCTGTTCGGCCCCCTCCTGGTGACGGCGTCCTGTGCATCGCCGCTGCTGCCGCGGCCCACGCTGTCAGGGGTGGGGAAAGAGTTCGCGGCCCGTCTGACCGACGGGACGGCCCTCCTGCTGGGACGTGCGCGCATTCCGGTTGCGGGTGCCGCCGATGCGAGCCTGTCCGAGTTGCCCGCGGCCGGAGCGACCGTGATCCTGCTCGCCCGGGACTTCAAGACCGAGATCTCACGCGCGACGGCCGACGGATCGGGGAATTTCCGGATCCAGGATGTGCCCCGCGGCGGGGCCAGCATCCTTCGCGTCGTGCACGAATCGGATGCGGGGACCCGGACCCTCGAGAAGCTCGTGTTCCCGACGACCAGCGTGGAATGCGTGAGGGTCGACCTGGCCTCCTCCCTGCTGGTCGACAAGATCGCCTCGAACGGGCTCCTCAAGCCAGACCCGTTGCTGAGCGGCCGGGACGACCTGCTGGATCTGGTTCAGCCCGACAAGCTCTCCAGCTTCGAGAAGGACATCCGCGACAAACTTTCGAAACTGCCGACGCAGGACGTCACCGATCTGTTGCAGGAGGCCCTGAAACCCACCGAGGTTCCGGATCCGGCGGCCACCCCCGTTCCGGGTTCCGGCTCGGGCACCGGTGGCGGGACCGGCTCGGGCAATTCCCTGCTGGACCGCCTCGGGGCCAAGGATGACGCGGTGGCCGACGATTACAACGACATCTTCGTTCGCCCGGACGAGGCGTCCCTGACCTTCAACATCTCGGCCACGGGGTTCAACAGTGGCGTCCCGGATGACATCCAGCGGATCTCGGGGGTCGTGAGCGTGAGTCTCACGGGGATGCCCGATGACGTGACCTCCTGCGAGCTGTGGACCCTCATTCCGGAACGTCGGCTGCTGGTGACCTTGACCCGGGCAGCTTCATGGGCCGGGGAGTTCAACTCATGGCCGATGCCGCAGGGCCCCACCAACCTCGACTTCATCGGC
>JBIIHZ010000391.1:0-2685 GCA_044235265.1 Candidatus Sericytochromatia bacterium | reverse complement strand
ATATGTCATCTCGTGAAACCACCTCGGAGCCAGGAGGGGTCAGGACCGTTTCCCGGACCCGAGGTGACCCCGATGACCCCGATTCCCGACCCACTCGAACGACTGATCCCCGGAATCGCCAGTGCCGCGATCGCCCTCGTCTCGGCGTGCGCAGGGACGGCCACCTCCTCGACCGGATTCTCGCCATTCCAGGTTGGTGGGCCGACACCGGCGGCCAGGACGGCCCCGGCGCCATCTGCCGAGCCCCGCCTGCGGCCCGCCATCAGCCGGATCGAGGTGAAACGCGGCCCCTCGCGCCACTCCGTCGAACTCACGGCCGAGGCCACCGCCCCGGACGGCGGCGTCCTCTCCTACGCCTGGAGCTTCCCCGGTGGCACCTATACCAGCAACCGCGGCCGCACCGTGGTCTGGACGAACACCACCCCCGCGCAGGCGACTCCCGTGAGCGTGACCATTTCCGTCCGGGTCTCGGATGCCTACGGAGAAAGCGACACGGGAACCGTGGGACTCACCCTCGGCACCGATGGCACGATCCTGTCGAGCAACCAACCGCCGGTCGTCACGGGCATCACGGCATCGCGGAACGCGGATGGCCAGCTCGCCCTCGTCGCCCGGGCGACCGATCCCGACCAGGATCCTCTGGAGTTCGCATGGCTTCCCCTGCGCGGGAACGTCAGCGGCGCGGGCCCCGAGGTCGTCTGGACTCCCGTGGACGTCGCCCCGACCTCGGAAGGCGTCGCCGTGACCGTCTCGGACCCCTCGGGAGCCTCGACCCGCGCCGGACTCACCTTTCGCATCGACCGGGAGACGGGCCTCGTGGATCTGGCCCCGGTCACGGTGGGGTGCCCGGTCCAGGAGGCCCCCCCGGTGACGGCCCGCGACCTGGTGCTGCCCGCCGGGATCGGGGTGACGGACCTCTCCATCGTCGCACCGGACGCGAACCCGCTCGTGCTGGATGCCCCCGATCGCGACGGGATGTCCGACCCGCGCTTCACTCCGTCCGCCCCCCTCGAGGCCCTCGCGCGCCTCGCGAACGGTCGGACCAGCCCCCTCGTGCTCTGGTCGTCGTCCCACCCGTCCCTCGCGCGCGTCGGCTGGGACGGCCTCGTCCGGGCTCGACCCGATGCCGCGTCCGGCTCGCTGGTCGTCACGGCCCGCTCTTTCCACGATCCCGACCGGGTGGCCACGCTGAGCGTGACCGTCCGGACGCTCGGAAATCTCGCCCTGGAGGTCAGGTGACATGTCGCATCGAATTCATGGGCTGATGCTCGCCGTGACCGTGGTCGCGTGCACGTCCCCCGGCTTCGGCTCGCTGCCGCGCGCTTCGAGCACGCCCGTGCCGGAGGCTTCGGGCGGCGCCGAGGGCCGCCTCGACGGGGTCTCTGGCTCTGCCCCGGCAAACCCGGACACCCCCGACGAGGTCGGATACCTGTTCCTGAAGGTGCGGTGGCCCGAGCAGGCACGCGCCATCCAGCTCCTGCCCGCGAGCGCCCGGACGGTCCGCGTGACGGTTCGCGACTCCCGCCGCGTCCAGGTCGCCACGCAGGACGTGACGCGCAATCCCCGCAGCAACCTCTCGACGGCCATGATCCCCGTCCCGAGCGGTCAGGACTACTCGGTCTCGGTGACCGCCTACGCCGAGGAGGCGCCCGGCCCCGACGCCGAGAGCCTCGCGAGCGGCGATGCCAGCAACATCGTCATCCGCAAGAGCAAGACCACCCAGGTCGGCATCACGCTGGCTCCGACCTACGCACCGGCCATCACCTCCCTGAGTCTTTCCAGCGGAGGGGTGGGCACCACCGTCACGCTGACCGGTCGCAATTTCGGCGCCGACCGGAGCCTCGCCTACCAGGTGCTCTTCGGCCAGGCGACGGCGAGCGTCGTGTCACGTCCCGACGACCGCACCATCCGCGCCGAGGTCCCCGGAGGCGCCCGGAGCGGGAACGTCTCGGTCCTCGTGGACGGCATCCCGAGCGTCTCGACCAACCCGTTCAGCGTCATCCACACCCTGACCCTGGACCCTCCCCGCTCGCCCATCCTCACGGGCTCGACTCATTCGATCTCGGTCCAGGCCCTGGACCCGGACGGGGTGGCGATCCCGGACCCGGAGGTGGCGTTCACGACGGATGACCCGGCGATCGCCACGGTCGATCGGACGGGGCTCTTCACCTCGAAAAGCGACCTGGCCGCCACGGTGAGTGTCACCGTGCGCAGCGGGATCGCCTCGGATCAGGGCGCGTGGCCCATCCTGCCGCGTCCGGTCGCCGTGCTCGTGTCCCCGACCGAGGGCGTCCTGAACGCCCAGGCCCACGATGGCCTGAATGCCCCGGGGTTCCTGACGTCCCTGCCCATCACGGCGACGGTCATGTATTCGGACCGGTCCACCGACCACGCCGTGCGCTGGTCCACCTCGGATCGCCGCCTGGGTGCGGTCCTCGATGGCCACGTGCAGAGCGGGATCGATGCCCCGGCCGGACGGCTGGTCGTCACGGCGACGGCCGAGCGCGACGGCCGCACCTCGGGAACGGCCACGTTCTTGATCACCACGTTCGGACAGGCCGATGTGTCGATCGAATGAGGGCGTGTCCCGGGCCATCCGGGGGGGAGTGATCGTCCTGATCATCGCGGGTTGCGCCTTTCAGCCCGGGGCGGGCGGACCCTCGAACGCGGGATCCCTGGCCTCTG
>JBIIHZ010000389.1:0-2691 GCA_044235265.1 Candidatus Sericytochromatia bacterium | reverse complement strand
GGTGTCCCCCGTCCGGTGCCAGACCCGTCCTCCGGGCTCGCGGATCTTGTTTTCCGCGAACGCGACGGGATCGTCGGCGTAATCGATGCTGACGTGGGGGCCAGCGACGACGATCTCTCCCCGCTCTCCAGGAGCCACCTCCCACCCGGACCAGCCGGCCTCCCCGAGCACGATGGGGCCCTCGTGCCGGCGGACGAGGCGCAGATCCAGATCGGGATGCACGGTACCGACGCAGACCCCGTCGACATCCGGAACGTCACGGGCTTCCTCGGCCGTCAGGACGGCGATGGGCTCGACCTCGGTCGACCCGTAGGCGGCGGCAGCCTGTGCCCCGGGCGGCAGCCGATCCTGGATCCGCTGCAGGAGCACCGGGGACACGAGGGATCCCCCCACGAAGGCCAGGCGCAGGGGCAGGAGCGCCCCCGAGGGCTCCAGATGAGCGAGCAGGCTTTCATAGAGGGCAGGGGGCCCCGTGAGGACGGTGACACCGCCCTCACGCATCTGCTCGATCAGCACCCCGGGGTCGGCCTCGGCGATGCGCCCGGGTGGAAAATCGGGAATGACGGCGCCGCGCCCGTGACACAGCGGGTCGAAGAGCATCACGGGCCAGGGAGCCATCTGGACGTCGTCAGGTCGCATCGCCCTGCGGGCATCGAGGTGGGCGAGCATCTCGATCACGTGTCCGTGCGTCCGACGCACGGGCTTGGGGCGCCCCGTGCTGCCGGTGGTGTAGGCGATGGAGGCGATGTGGTCAGGAGTCACGGGAGCGATCGCCGGATCGGGGGCCGTACGCTCGAGCATGCGGCGGAAGGGGCGCCCCCAGAAACCCGGACCGACTCGCACGTGATGCGGGATGGCCCGGAAGGCCGGACTGACGAGCCGGAGCAGGTGCGCGCGAGGCACCCCGAAAAAGGCATCGGGCCGGGCCATCGCGCAGGCCGCATCGAGTTGCTCCCGCCCGGACCACGGATCGAGGAACACGCAGGACGCCCCGACCTGGGTGGCCCCCATGACGATGGCATAGAACGCGATGGACATCGGGACCAGCACGACGATCCGGGAGCCGATGCCCAGCCCCCGGGCACGCAACCAGGCTGCGATCCGGTTGGCCTGGTCTTCCAGCTCAGCATACGTGACCCGGACCGTGCGGCCCCCGGCTTCGCGTCCGGACAGGGCGACGCGATGCGGCGAGCGCGCCGGCCCACGCAGCGTGAAGTGGGCCAGATTGTGCTCAATCGAGGGTGCAGCCATGGAGGACGTAGGTGCGCATCGTGCGTGCGACGCGACCGCTCATGCGGTTCGAGGCATTGTCGTCCTTCATGAGCGCATGGACGGCCTGCCCGAGGCCGCGCTTGAGGAGCTCGCGGTGAAACTGGAAGGTCAGCCCCATTCCGAGGCGCGTGTTTCGATGAGAGGGACCGACCCCGACGGTCTTGAGGATCCCGACGCCCTCGTGCACGTGGCCCGTGCAGAAGCCCACCAGGGCCCCCTCCGGATCGAACGCCCCCAGATGGATGGCACCCGTGGTGGGTCCACCGGCCAGCAGCGAGGCAAACTCGGTGGGAGCGATGGGGGAGAAATGGGCATTGCGCGAGAAGGTCTCGAGGACCAGGCGGTACACGGCGGGAAGCAAGGGAGGCAATTCGCCGGATTCGAGCGTCCGGATGGTCACGCGCGCTCCTCGCCGCAACCACTTCTCGACGAGGTCCATCCACCACCACGGGGGATTGCGCTTCTCGAGGTAGCGGCTGACGAAGCGGTCCGTGACCTCGAGGCCCATGAGGCGGTAGTCTTCCTGCCGGTGGGGAGGCTCGACCGTCTCACCCGGAAAGGGAAACGCCACGGGGCCCCAGTCCCGCTCGAGCACCCGGTAGGGAAGCCAGGTGTTCAGGAAGATCGGCCCGAGCAGACGCTTCACCCCGCGTTCGAGGGCCCAGGAACGGCTCGCCGCGACGAGTGCGGCCAGGATTGCGGCACGCTCGTCGCCCTCGCAACCTCTCGCGACCCGCAGACCCGAGAAAGCCACGAACGGCTCATCCTGGACGGCGGGATCATGGGACAGCAACCACCCCGCGCGATCGCCCACGAGCACGATGGCAGCCGCCCCACGACTCAGGAACGGTCCCTCGGGGGCCAGCCAGGTCGAGACGAGTTCCGAAGGAAGATGCGCCGGCCAGGGCCCGATGGCCTCGAGACGGGCAAGTGACCCGGGCGAGACCGGGAGGACCAGCGTTTCAGGGAGCGTTCCGGCGTGCACGGCAGGTCCAGTGAAAAGGTGACGGGCTTGCGTGGCCATGTTCGCACGGGCCCTGGCCCGGGGCAAGGTGAGGACGGGATCACGAGAGGTCGGTGCCTTGGCCGCCTCCCGCAAAGTGCGCTAGGCTGTGTGGCATGGACTGGCTCGAACGCTGGGCACGCACCGCGGTCAAACACCACCGTCTCCTGCTCGTGGTCTGGGGCGTGCTGGTCGTGATGGCGGGTGCCGTGGCAGGTCGCCTGGAGGGTCGTCTGCAGCCGGGAACGGGCGATCTGCCCGGTAGCCCGAGCGATCGGACGGCCCATGTGATCCGTACACGGTTCGCCAATCCTTACACCCAGTCGATGGTCGTGGTCCTGGACGCCCGCGGCGAGGCCTCCCGGACCCGGGAGGTCGTGCACGACCTCGCGGCCGCGCTGCGCGCCCTCCCGGAG
>JBIIHZ010000388.1:0-2696 GCA_044235265.1 Candidatus Sericytochromatia bacterium | reverse complement strand
CATGGACTCCGTGGAGGGCATCGAGGCCCTCGATTCCATGGGCCTCAGCGGGACGTTGATTCCCCTCCATGTCCTCGTGCGCGACCCCGACGGGCCCGTCCTGGGAACGGAACACCTGCGTGCCCTGATGGACCTGAGCACCGAGTTGCGAGGCCATCCGCTCATCTCCTCCGTCGCGAGTCCCGTGGATCTCGGCAAGAGCGTGGGACCGCTGCAGCTCATGCTCCTGTACCGGGATCCCGAACGCGCGATGCAGCGCTTCCCGCTCATCCGGGAGCTGTTCGTCAGCCGCGATCGCCATTCGGTGCTGTTCCAGGTCATCCCGCAGCGTTCGGCCGATCTGCCCGCCCTGCGCCGGCTGGCCGACGACCTGGCCCGCCGGGAGATGCCCGGGAACCTCGAGTTGCGGGTCGGCGGCACCCCCACCTACTACAACGACCACGAGCGCGCCGTGCTCGGGACCTTCCCGTTCGTCGCGGGGTTCATCCTCCTGAGCACCCTGGTGCTCATGGGGCTCGCGTTCCGGTCGATCCTCGTCCCGATCAAGGCCGTGCTGCTGAACCTGCTGTCCGTGGGCGCGGGCTGCGGGGCCGTGGTGGCCGTCTACCAGTTCGGCTGGGGGCGGGCCCTGTTCGGCATGGGCCACGTCCATGACGCGATGCCGATCCCCGCCATCCTCCTGCTGATGCTCTTCTGCATCGTGTTCGGACTCTCGATGGACTACGAGGTCTTCCTGATGAGTGCCATCAAGGAACGGTTCGATGCACACGGCGACAACACGCGGGCCGTCCTCGAGGGCACCTGCGGCTCGGCGCGGCTCATCACCAGCGCGGCCGGCATCATGGTGGCCGTCTTCGGAGCCTTCGCCTGGGCGGACTTCGTCATCGTCAAGATGCTCGGCCTGGGCCTGGCGACGGCCGTCCTGGTGGACGCCACCCTGATCCGGCTGGTGCTGCTGCCGGCGACGATGAAACTGGCCGGTCGCGCCAACTGGTACCCGGGCGACCGGCCGGTTCGGTCAGAGGTCACGCCAGGGGAGGGCCCCCGCCCTCAGGGCAGCGTGTGACCGGGCGGTAGCGAGATCGGGCCGGTACCCGTGCGGGGACGGTTCCGCCCCAGGCGCTCGTGGGCCTGGACGAAGTGGTCCATGGCGATCGCCGAGTAGGTCGAGATGTCGAGGCACATCGCCGCGGCTGCCACGATCTCGGCCAGCTTCTTCGCCTTGCCCGTCCCCACGCAATCGAGCATCTCGAGCGCGGCCTTCTGGCTGGGCAGGGCCGTGCCTCCCCCGACGGTCGCGACGACCACGTTGGGCAGGAGGACCCCGAAGTACATCCCCTCGTCGGTCAGGCGGAAGTTGATCTGTCCCTGGCTCGACTCGGGCACCGTCGCGATGTCCTGCCCCGTCGCCGTGAAGAGGGCCGCGACCACGTTCGCGAAGTTGACGTTGCATCCCAGCATGTGGGAGGCCCAGGTCGGCCCGACCCCCGCGACCAGGGCCTCGAAGAGGTCTTCCGGCGTGACCTTCAGGACCCGCTGCATGACCTCCCGCCGCAGATGCACCTCGGCGACCACGCGCTTGCCCCGCAGGCTGGTGGTGTAGGTCATGGCGTTGACCTTCTTCTCCGCGCCCATCTGGGAGTCGACGTACCAGTCGATGAAGGTCAGCCCCGTCTGCCGCGGAAACTCGAGCTGGATCCACTGGCAAGCGGCCCAGCAGCACTTCATGACCATGTTGGCGCCGTAGGCGTCACCGGTATGGAACGACAGCTGGATGCAGACCGTATCCCCCAGGATCACGGGGTTCAGATCGAGCAGGCGTGCCGTGCGCGACTGGCTCTCGGCGACGGCCCGGAGTCCCGCCTCGTTCTGGCGGACCCAGCCGGCGAAGGCCACGGCGTCAGTCAAGGACTCGAACGTGAACATCGGGGCGCGCATCATCTGGTCGCTGACGACCCGGACGGTCGCCCCGCCCGACTCGGTGACGGCCCGCATGCCGCGCGTGCACGAGGCCACCAGTGCTCCCTCGGTGGTGGCCAGCGGGACGTAGAACGCTCCCCGGGCGTGCTCTCCGTTCAGGAGCAAAGGTCCGGCCACCCCGATGGGCACCTGGACGAACCCGATGTGGCTCTCGATGTTGCCCTGGAAGGTCGCGGCCGGGGGCAACTGGTGCCCCGCGAGCGGTTCGAGCCGGGCGCCCGTCGCCTCGGCCACCCAGTTCCGTCGGTTCTCGAGGGCCTCTTCCGTGTACAGGGTCTTGAAGGGCACCGAAGGGGCGTGAGATTGCGTCACGGGGGATCACTCCTTGTCGAGGGGACGGTCAGAGGGGCATCCAGCGGAACCCGATCCGGATGCCCAGGTCGAGGATGACGGCCAGATACAGCACCAGGGAAAAAGCCTCCACGAAGGGGCGGAGTTTCGAGTTCGCGGGGGACTGGACCCGGAGCCAGCGGACGAATCCGGACATCGCATAGAGGTAGGCCAGCCCCACCGCGACGAGGAACGGCCACGACAGGCCCAGCATCCGGTGGAACATGACGCCGATCGCCGCCGAGGTCGTCAGGCCGACCACGGGGACGATCGCCGCCCGCCTGGGGCCGAAGATCTGCGAGTAGGTGATGTAGGCGTCTTCTTCTTCCCGGGCCCGGATCTTGCGGCTGGTCTCCCAGCTGAACACCAGCAGCCAGAACATCGCG
>JBIIHZ010000387.1:0-2704 GCA_044235265.1 Candidatus Sericytochromatia bacterium | reverse complement strand
GCCCGCGAACGTCGCGCTCGTGCCCCTGTCGACGCTCTTCGAGGTGCGCGCCGGTTGCGTGACGGCGGTGGCCTATGCCCTGCGTCCCCTCGTGACGGATGAGGGCGGACACGCCCGGGACGTGCTTCGCCTCGTCACGACGGGGGCGATCGACCGGTTCCGGTCACGCTGGGGCGAGCATCCCGTCCGGTTCCTGGGCGGAAAGTTCGCACACCCCAGGTGGCCGATGGACGACACCCCGGGGGTGCCACAGGCCGTGTGCCGTGCCCGTGACGCGCAAAGACGGCCGAAGGTGCTGGTGGGGGGGCTGACGGCGGTGCTCGAGGCCTGGTTCGACACCCGCGGGGAGGCCGGCGGGGTGGTCTCGACGTGGGTCCTCACGCCGCGGCGTTCGCTCGTGGGCGATCCGGCGCAAGAAAGCACGTGGCTCGCGGCCCTGACGGTGGTGCTCAATGCGGCCTCGACCTCGCGCGCCTTCATGCGGGTACACGGCGCGGGGGCGATGTCCGGTCACCAGACGACCATCAAGAAAGCGGCCCTGGAAGGCATCGTCATACCGGACTGGCGGACGCGCCCGGAGTGGGCCGAGCGGCTCGCCACCCTGCACGGGGCGATCGCCCGGGATCCGGATGACGACATCCTGGACCTGGAAGTTCAGGGCCGGGTGGCCTGGCTGATGGGCCGCAGCCGCGACGAGGCCGCGCACGATCTGGCCTGGTGGCGATCGCGTCAGAGCCCCGTCAAGAGTCGCTGAGTCGACCGAGCAACTCGGGCCGGTTGCTCTCGAAGTGCAGGTGCGGGCCGGTCGTCCAGGCCCCCGTGTTGCCACAGGCCCCGATGACCTCGCCGCGCCGGTAGGCGCCCCCGGGTCTGGCGGAATCGAGATGGGCGTAGCGCGTTTCGAGCCCGTCAGCCCCGCGCAGCACGAACGTGATGCCGTGGGTGTGGCTGCTGTGCGAGCCCCCCTGCCCGTCGTGCGCGGCCTTCACGGGCGTACCGACCGTGCACGCGATGTCCAGGGCCGGATGCCCCGGGCGCACGCCCTGCGTGATCACGCCGGGCATGGGACGCAGCAAGGGGAGGGGGGCCTGGCCTGCCCCGGGTGGCCGGGCCGGGGAGGGGACGTAGCGATCCGTGCCGGGCCGGGACGCCCCGAGGGTCGCGGAACCGCGATCGCGCCCGCCGCCGCGCAGACGGCGAAACAGGTCCAGGAGCGGACCGGCTCGATTCGGGCGCGGGCTCGAGGCGAAGGGGTTCGGGCGATCGACGTCGGGCATGGCACCTCCTGATCGGGCCGTGTGGCTGCTCTGACATGTATCCGACGCGGCGCCTCGAATCCGGTTGGATTCAGATAAAGCTTGGGCATGAAAACGTTTAAATGGACACCTGTTCTCGTACGGGGTCGCAAGGCTCGTTGCACGGGTACAAGACGGCCGGGTCGAGACGGCCCGGGGAGGATGCCATGTTCGGGGCGACGGGAAGACACGGTGCATCACGCCGCATCGGGACGTTCGGGCTGGCGATCGCCCTCTGGGTCCTCCTCGCAGGGTCGCCAGCCCGGGCCACCGAGATGCCCCTGCTCGAGGTCGGGCAGGCCCCCGGCCCCATCTTGCGGATTTCCCGGCTCATCCTCGGCACCGACCACCTGGGCAAGGTCCCCGAGGCCCAGACCCTGGCCGTGCTCGACGAGGCCGTGAAGCTGGGTATCAACGCCTTCGACACCGCGCCCATCTACTCGGGGGACATCGAGCGGAAGCTCGGGGAGTGGATGGCGCGCCAGGCCCGTCCGGACCTCGTGGTCATCACGAAGGGCGGCTTTCCCCACGACACGGGCCCCGGAACGTACGACAGCCGCCTGAAGGGCACCCGCGAGCAGATCGCGGCGAACGTGCTCGAGGAGGTGGGCCCCTCCCGCGCCCGGTTTCCGCGCCCGATCGACGTGTACCTCATGCACCGGGATGACGCGGACTTCGTGAACTACCGGCGGGTCCCCCGGGCCGCCACTCCGGCCGCGACCATCCTCGGTGCGCTCTCGGATCCGGCGCTGAAGAGCCATTACCGTCTGATCGGCCTGTCGAACTGGTCGACGGGGCGCGTGACGGAGGCCCTGACCGCAGCGGACCGGGACCCGGCGCTGCTGCGCCCCGCTTGCCACAGCCCCTACTTCTCCCTGCTCGAGATGGGGAAGGTCACCATCCACAGCGGGGGCGTCCAGGTCACCCACGAGCAGATGCGGGATCCCGGATTCCAGCCGGGTATCCGGCTGATGACCTACTCGCCGCTCGCGGGCTTCTCGATCGTCCGGCCCGGCTGGGAAGCGGCCCGGCAGCGGGCGCTGGAGATGAAGACGGGCGGCGACAGGTACTGGGGAAACACCTTCGAGGCCCTCTTCCACGAGACCAACGCCGAGAGGTACCGGCGCGCCGAACGTTTCACCGCCAGATTCAACCGGCTGCACGGCACGACCTACACGCTGGATCAACTGCTGAACGCCTACGTGCTGGCCCATCCCCGGACGGATTTCGTGGTGATCGGCCCCCGCACGGTCGAGCAGTTGCGCCGCACGGTCGCCTCGCTCGACCTCGCGAAACAGTTGACGCTTGCCGATCTGGACTTCCTGCACGGGGGGACGAAGGCCCCCTGAAGCGATGCCGGAGCCCCTTCGTCCCGATCTAGCCCTGCAGCCGGTCGAAATACACGACCG
>JBIIHZ010000042.1:0-9069 GCA_044235265.1 Candidatus Sericytochromatia bacterium | reverse complement strand
GCCTCGAGGCGGTCCGTCACCTCCGAGGGCTCCAGATGATGATGCAGCATCGTGGCCCGGATGCCACGGCGATCCAGGCCCTCGACCTGGTCACGCATCAGGGCGATGAGCGGGGTGACCACGACGGTCAGTCCATCCAGCAGGACGGCGGGGAGCTGGTAGCACAGAGACTTGCCGCCCCCGGTCGGCAGGACGACGAGCGTGTCGCGGCCGGCCAGGATGGCGGACACGACGCCCTCCTGATGTTCCCGGAAATCGGCATGGCCGAAGACGCGCGCGAGAACATCGCGAGGCGTGCGGGAGGTCGAGGCATGAACGAACGGAGCGGGCATCTCGTCCATGGTAGATGCCGTACCACTCCCGGGGCAAGGCTCCATCGCGGCTCCCGCGGGTCGGGCGTTACGAAACGGACGACCGGGGAAAGATGGCACGTGATGGAACCACGGATGACCACGGGGAGCAGTCCTTTGGAATGGACCCTGGATGCCTTCGAGATGGCTCCCGGCGGGCTGGATGACGCATCGCCCCTGAAACGAGCCATCGACCGACAGAGCGGGGAGCCGGTCGTCCTGTACGTGGGCAAGCGGCGAGGCGCCGCGTCGACCGGTCTGGACGCTCGTCTGATCGCCTGGGAACACGCTTTCTGGACCTCCGAAGGTCCCGAACTGGGCCTCCAGGTGGGCCCTGCCCTTCACGAGACCGGGCAGCTGGTCGGATTCGTGCTCCACAGGGGCCCGCTCTCACCGATCGGGACCTCCCTTTCTCCCGACGACCTCGGGAAGATGCTCGACCATCTCCAGCTCTGGCATGAGCGTGGCTGGGTGGTGGGAACCTGGCGTCGCGACGCCTGGTGGAGGACCCCGGACGGGCACCCCGTGTTGCTGGACGGTGGCCTCTGGGCCGTGGCCGGACAGCGCTTCACTCCGATACCGGACGAGACACTGGCCCCGGAACTGCGACTGGGGCTCCCCGTGGATTCCCGGACCGACTGGTGGGTCCTTGCCCGCATGTTCGAGCACGTGGAGGCCTCCGCCGACTGGAAGGCCGATCGGGACGGCCTGACGCACCCGGAACCGGGCGACCGATGGGGTTCATGGAGCCGTCTCTGCCCGGGCGTCCACATGGTCTCACCCCCTCCGACCAGTGCCTTCCTCCCGAAGGACCGCGCCTACCGCAAGACCCTGCGAGACTGGCTGAGCGACCCCGAAGAACAACGCCCCCTCGCCGTCGAGGCTCCGGGACGGGTCGAAGCGCGCATCCTGGCCGCCACGCTGGAAGAGGTGCCTCACATCGGCATCTGCCGCCTGGAACCGGGTGCCGATGCAGCCGACGTGGCGAGCCGCCTGGCGCAGGCCATCCTCCCGGGACTGGTCGCCCGGGACCCCGCCCGGGCGAGCGGCCTGGGGCGCCTGCTGGCCCTTCACCAGGGCTCGGGCAGGACAGACGTGCTCGCCTGGACCCGTGAACTCGAGATGGCCCTGCGCTGGCTCGGCGACGGAGTATGCGTGGGCCTCGCGGGGTGGAGCACGCTCGGTCCCACGGCCCGGGCGATGGTGACCCGCCTCCTCGAAGCCGGAGGACGCTGGATCGTGCTGGTGCCGTCCGGTGCCCCTCCTCCGGGCGGCTGTCGTACCGTCCCGCACAACGATGTCCTCCCCCCGTCGGCTCCCGGACTTCCCGAGGCGATCCGCCAGGGCATCTGGAGGTCCGGGGGCACGGAAGCCGCCGTTTTCGGCGCCTGGCAGACGCATCGCTTCCTCGGTGGGGACGATCGCGGCTGGGAAGACTGGTCCGAGCGGGTCTGGCACGCCCTCCCCACGGACGTGCGCGACCTGGCAGCCCTGGTCTGGACGGCCCGGATACCGCTGCCTCGATTCATCGACGCCGTGGCGGGTCACGGCCCCGAAACGGTCGTGAAGGGCCTTCGACTCGGCCTCTGGAGCCTGGAAGAAGACTGCCTGGTCTGGCGGGCAAGCCTTGATCCGGAAGCCCTGCACCGCGCCGTCGGTCGGCCGCTCCAGGAACAGAGCTTCAAGCGCCTGCTCGAGGGCCATCCCGGTGCCCCGGCGAGTGCGATCGCCTCCTGGGAGCGACGGCTGGGCTTGCCCGACTGGCAGGCACGTCCCATCGAGCATGCCCTGGCCACGGGAGCCTGGGAAGATGCCGAGGCCTTGCTCGAGACGGTACCGGGCGAGTCCCGTGATGTCGGCTGGGCTCGACTCGCCCTGCGCACGGCGATACAGGCGAATCAGCCGGACCTGGTCCTGGCTCGTCTCGAGACCTGGGGAAGCCTCGCGACCACGCCCTCGGACTGGCAGACCGGGCTGAGCTTCCTGCAGGAGATCGACCCGGGCCTGACCGTGCCAGCCCTCCAGGTGTGGATTCCCCGCATGGACGAGACGGGGACACCGTACCTGCGGGCCCGGGCCCGGACCATGCTGGGTCGGCGCCTGCTGACCGAGGCGCCGGGGGGAGCTGCCGAGGGGTTCCGGCACCTGGCCGAGGCCGTGGAACTCGATGGACACCGGGGTGGCGAGGGAAGTGCTCGCCTGGAGTTGCTCGATGCGGCCTTCACCTGGGGAGACGCCCGGCTGCACGGGCAGGTCCTCGCGCGCCACGAGAAAAGCCCGGACGCCTATCATCCTCGCGTGGCGCTTCACGAGGCCATTCACCGCCTCTGGTGCGGGCCGATCACCGACGCCCTCAGCCAGTTCGACCTGCTCAGCATCCAGCTGGTCGAGGAATCCGACCGAACCTGGGGCGCCATGGCCCGGGCGTGCTCGGGGCTCGGGTGGGCGCAGCTGGGTGACCTCCGCGCCGCCGAGGAAGCCCTCGCGGATGCGACCGTGATGCTGCAGGGCCGGGAAGAGGATCCGTGGGTGGCCGCGGTGCGTTACGTCGGCGCCGAGGCCTGGCGCTGGCTGGGCCGTGACCTCCGGGCCCTCGAGTGGGCCCTGCGAGGCCTCGAACTCGGTGAGGTCGTGCATCCCGTCTGGCAAGGATGGCTGCACCTGGCCGCTGCCCGCGCCCAGGAACGGATCGGTGAATTGCCCCGGTCGGAGCTGCACGCGCGCACCTGCCGCAAGGTCGCCGACGCCTGGGAGGTCCCGGCGCTCGAAGCGGGTCACGACACCCATCACGGGTATCTCGAATGGCAGGCGGAGCGACCGCACAATGCCGTCACCTGGCTGGAAGAGGCAGGTCGCCTGCACGTGCTCCTGGGGCGCACCTCGGATCAGGCCGAGACGCTGCTGCTGCGTGGGCGGGCGGCCCGCGATCAGGCCGAGGGGGGCCACGAGGCGTGCCGCGAGGCCCTGAACCTCGCCAGACACGTCGGACAGCGCTCCATCGCCGCAGAGGCGGCCTGGGCCCTCTCGCAGCTCGAGCGGACGCCCGGAGCCCGCGCCCAGTTCGTCGGCCAGGCGCACGAGTTCGTCGCCGGAGCGCTGGAGCGGGCGGACGCCTCGCAGGCCCGCGCCTTCCTCTCGTTCGGCGAGCGCCAGCGCATCCACGATCACCTGCATCGGCTGTCACTGGGTGGTTCGGCCGGACAGCCGAACGGCTCGCTGGCCGAGGCCCTCGCGACACCGCTCGGCCAGTTGCTGGAGGGGCTGGGAATTGCTGCCCCGCTCTTCCTGCCGGATCGGCACTTCCTCAAGGAGCTGGAAGACCTGCTCGCGGGCCAGACGTCAGCCAGCCGGCTCCTCGATCGGGTGGGACGCTGGATCCTGCGTCGGACCCGCGGCTCGGAGGTCTGGCTCTGGCAGGAGCTGACCGGTGAGGACGAGGCCTGGATCCTGGGGATCGGGAGCGGCGGCGAACGCCAGTCCGAGGCCGCGCCGGAACGACTGGGGCCCATGATGGACGATGCGCGCCGCATGCGCGACATCCTCCGGGTGGCACCGGACGAACTCGTCCTGCCGTTCGTCAACGGGGGGGAACTGCTGGGGGGCGTCCTGATCACCGGGCTCGACCCCCGGGAGGATCCCGCACCGTGGTTGCGACTCCTGGCCAGCCACGTCGGGGTCGGGCTCCGGCACGCGTCGCTGATCGCCGAGCGGGAAGCGGCCCTGGAGCGGGCCGAAGCTCTGGTCCGGGTCAACCGCGCCGTCACGCAGAGCCTCGAGCTCGAAACCATGGCCCGGCACCTGCTGGACACCTCGCTGGACCTGACGGGGGCCGAGTTCGGCTGCCTGCTGCTCGGTTCGACCCTCACGCCGCTCTGCACGGTCGACCGGCGGGTGGGAGCCCCCCAGGAAGCGCCCTACAGCGAGCAGATCGCCCGGCGCGTCCTGACCCGCGGTCAGTCCCTGATGATGCTGGATGCGGCCGAGCATGTCGGAGCCACTCGGACCGTCATCGACCTGCAGATCCAGACCATCGTCGCGGTCCCGCTCGTGGCCCACGAGGTCAATCAAGGAGTCCTGTACCTCGCCAGCCAGCACCAGCAGGGGGGCATCCGGCCCGGTCAGATGGACATCCTGGAAGCGATCGCCGGACAGGCTGCCCTGAGTATCCACCAGGCGGTCCTCTTCCGGGACCTGCGTGACAGCCTGCATCGCGAGAAGACCATGTCGCGCGAGAAGGAGCGGATGGCCCGGTATCTGTCGTCGGCGGCGCTGCGCGAGGTGTCTGCAGGTTCCGACCCCAGGACCTCGTCGGGCTCGCTGATCCAGGCCACGGTCATGTTCGCGGACATCCGAGGGTTCACGACGATGGCCGAGCAGAGGGCTCCGCACGAGGTGGTCCAGCTCCTGAACGTCTACATGACCCGCATGGAACGGCTGATCACGGAGAACGGCGGCATTCTCGACAAGTTCATCGGGGACGGGATCATGGCCGTGTTCGTGCCAGGAGAGGGGGACGATCGCACGGACGCCTTCCGGGCCGCAACTGCGGCCCTGGCGATGCAGCAGGCGGTCCGCGACCTCAACGGCAGCGGGGAACTGCCCGGTGACGCCCAGCTCGAGATCGGGATCGGGCTGAATTCAGGTCTGATGGTCGCCGGGAACATCGGCTCACGTGACCGGATGGATTACACGGTCGTCGGTGACGAGGTGAACCTGGCTGCCCGCCTCGAGTCGAATGCCCGGCGAGGCAGCGTCCTGATCAGCGCCGCGACGGCTCGCCTCCTGAACGAGGGCTTCGCTCTCACCGCGGTGGGACCTCTCCAGGTCAAGGGCAAGAGCCGGTCCGTCGACGTGTTCGAGCTCGGGCCGCTCCCCTGAATCAGGAGGCCCTGGCCGGCGCCAGGCGCTGCAGGAGCTCCTTGACCTCGTCCGCGAGATCCTTGCGCCCGAGCTTGCGAAACAGGCTGGCAGCCCGTTCGAGGGGCGCGATCGCCTCGCTTCGCTTCCCGGTCTGGACCTGGAAGAGTCCGAGCTCGAAAGCCGCCTGTGCCTCCCCCCAGGCCGAGCCGCTTCGCTTCGCGACGTCCAGCGCCGCGCGAAAATGCTTCTCGGCTCCCGGGAGGTCCTTGGCGACAAGACGGCAGCGAGCGAGCGTCCGCTCGGCACCCTGTTCGCTGGGCGCATGCCGGAGCTGCCGTGCCTGCTCCAGCGCCTGCAGGGCCAGTTTCTCGGCCTCGGGTTTCGCGTATTCCTGCCTGAACTCGGCGATGCGGACGAGAAAACGTGTTTCGGCGAGGCGGTCGCCTCGCCCGAGCGCGGCCGTGCGGCCCTCCTCGAGGTGGACGAACCCCTCATCTTCGCGCCCCGTCCGGCACTCCGCTGAACCCAGATCGAACAGGATGGCCTCCTTGAGGGCCTGATCCTCGAACTCCGGCAGATGGCGGTACGCCTGACGATAAAACGTGGCGGCACCCCGAACGCGGCCCGCATCTTCGGCCAGGATACCCAGATCGTTGAAGGCACAGGCCAGCACGTGCGGATCGCCGAGCAAGCTGCCGATGCCGAGGGCGGTGCGCGCCATGCTGCCCGCCTCCGCGGCGCGATCCAGACCGAGCAGGGCCTCACCTCGCAGCAGCAGGACTTCCGCGAGCTCTTTGAGATCTCCGGAAGCCCGGACCTCCTGGAGCAGGGCATCGGCGGCGGCAAGTGCCGCCTCACCGCGATCGTGGTCGATGTGGTCCTGGATCCGGGCGTGTTCCGCGGCCCAGCGCGATTTCCAGGCCGCCCGGACAAGGGCGGCAGGCGCCCCCTCGTCGGCTGCGGGCGCGGGGGAGGGCCACCACGTCAGGCAGGCCGCGACGGCGAGGCTCAGGGCGATCACCGGCCGGATGGAACGATTGGGCACATGGGCCTCCTTCCAGGTGGGGGCATCATACCCCGCCGGGAGCAAACCCATCCGGCCACCGCGACTGGCGAAATGGGGGCGAAAGGCCTACCATGCCGTTCAAGGAGACCTCACGACGATGACTCGGACCTGGGCCCTGGCCGCAGCCGGCGTGGCCCTGCTCTTTGCCTCCACCCTCGGACTCGGCTTCTGGTTGCGACAACCCCGGGTCGTGCCGGAGGTCCCCCTCGCAGCGCCGGGCGGACGGACCGTCAAGCTCTCGTCCTTCCGCGGGAAATGGCTCGTCGTTTACTTCGGCTACACCGGATGTCCGGATGCCTGTCCGACGGGCCTGGCCGACCTCTCTGCCGAATTGAAGCGTCTGGGCCCGGCTCGCGACCGGGTGCAGGTCGCCCTCGTGACGCTCGATCCGGACCATGACCGTCCCGACGATCTCGGGAACTACGTGCGCTACTTCGATCCCGCGTTCACGGCCCTGGTACCGGGCGTGGATGCCCTCGGCCGCCTCGAGCGACACTTCGGCGCGACGCACCGCGAGGTGATCGAGAAGGGGTCTCGGCGGATCGACCACACGCTCGATTTCTTCCTGGTGAACCCCCGTGGCGTCTTGAAGACCCGCTTCCTGTTGCCGTTGCCCCCGGGCGTCCTGCGCCGTTACCTGGAGCTGCCGTCCCGATGAAAACCTCCGGACCGCGAGGGGCGTGCCCCCGGTCGAACCCCGTGCTGGAGGGGCTGATGGCCGTGAGCGTGGCCTGGGCCATGGCCGGGACCTGGGGCGCCGAGGCGAAGCCCCCCGCGTCGGGTGCGGTCCGCTGGAGAATCGACGATCCCTGGGTACGCGAGGCCCCTCCCGGATCCAGGGTGCTGGCGGCCTACGGCACAATTCACGGCCTCCCGGATCGTCCCGGAGCCCTGATCAAGGTCGAATCACCGGCCTTCGGCCGGATCGAGACGCACGCGATGAGCCGCGAGGGGTCGATGATGCGCATGAAGGCCGTGCCGCGGCTCGAGGTGCCTGCGCGGGCACAGGTGAAGCTGGAACCGGGTGAATGGCACTGGATGCTGTACGAACCGCGCCGACCGCTGGTCGCGGGCGACGAGGTGGATGTCGTGTTTCGGTTCTCGGACGGCTCGCGACTCGCCCGCAAGCTGCCCGTGCGGCGTTACCCGGCACCTTGAGCCGCATCCGCCCACCGGGTAAGCTGGACGGATGACCGGAACGCCCGGGACCACGGTCCGGGCCACGCAGAAAGGACCTGGCGATGCGCGATGGGGCGCCGCTCACGGGAACCCGAACCGCCGAACTCATCGACCTCGAGGAGCGGTTCGGAGCGCACAACTATCACCCTCTGGATGTCGTGATCGACCGCGGGGAGGGTGCATGGGTCACGGACGTCGAAGGCAAGCGCTATCTGGACTGTCTGAGTGCCTACTCATCGGTCAATCAGGGGCACGCCCATCCGAAGATCCTCCAGGCGCTGGTGGAACAGGCTCACCGCGTGACGATCACCTCGCGAGCCTTCCGGAACGAACAGTTGCCCTGGCTGTACCGGGAACTGTCGGAGCTGACGGGTTACGCCCGCGTGCTTCCGATGAACTCGGGCGCCGAGGCGATCGAGACGGCCCTCAAGGCCGCCCGGAAGTGGGGGTACACGGTCAAGGGCATCCCCACTGACCGCGCCGAGATCATCGTGTGCGCGAACAACTTCCACGGCCGCACGACGACGATCGTGAGTTTCTCCACGGAACCCGGCTACCGCGAGGGATTCGGACCCTTCACCCCCGGTTTCCGGATCGTCCCCTTCGGGGATCTGGCTGCCCTCGAGGCCGCGATCACACCCGATACATGTGCCTTTCTGGTGGAACCCATCCAGGCCGAAGCGGGGATCTTGCTTCCGCCTGACGGGTACCTGGCCGGTGCGGCGGAGCTCTGCAAACGAAACCGCGTCCTGTTCATGGCCGACGAGATCCAGACGGGCCTCGGGCGGACGGGGCGCTGGTTCGCTCACCAGCACGAGGGCATCCGGCCGGACGTGGTCGTGCTCGGCAAGGCGCTGTCCGGGGGGTTCTATCCGGTCTCGGCGATGCTGGCCGATGACGAGGTGATGTCGGTCTTCCACCCCGGACAGCATGGCAGCACGTTCGGGGGGAATCCGCTGGGGGCCGCCGTGGCCCGGGCGGCCCTCGGGGTGCTGCGTGACGAGGGACTGGTCGAACGGGCCGCCGAACTCGGGGAGCACCTCATCGACAGGTTGCGACAGATCCGGAGTCCGCTGGTCCGGGAGGTCCGCGGGCGCGGACTGCTCGTCGGGATCGAACTGGTGAAACCGGCGCGGGCCACGTGTGAGGCTCTCAAGGCCGAAGGGTTGCTCTGCAAGGAGACCCACGACACGGTGATCCGGCTGGCTCCGCCGCTCGTCATCTCGCGCGAGGATCTCGACTGGGCGATCGAGCGGATCATGCGCGTGCTGACGGTCTGACCGCCCGGTGGTCTGGACATCTGGATCCTGACACGGGAAAACCGTCATGAAAAAAAATCAGGCCGCCCACGTGGAGGGCGGCCTTCCATTCGGCTTGCGAGACCAGCCCGATGCCTGGAGGCGTCAGGGTGGGTCTTGGAAACCGAGAATGGTCTAGTACAGCGGGTCGTCGAAATCAAGGACCTGTTCGAGACCGAAATCGTCGTCCTCGAATGGATCCATCATGTAAGCGGTCATCACGGTCCCCTGGACCGTCCGTTCGTCGTTGAACATGCCGTTCTCCCTCCTGTCGATGGGTGAGCCAACGGGTGACTGTCCCATGTTAGCACGGTAA
>JBIIHZ010000386.1:0-2710 GCA_044235265.1 Candidatus Sericytochromatia bacterium | reverse complement strand
GCTCAGGCTGATCACCGACGCCCCCCGGTTCACCGCATCGATGATCCCGCTCGCCACCGCCGCGTCGCTGCCGGCGCCGTTGTCGCCGAGCACCTTCTCGGCCAGGATCCGCACCCCGGGCGCCTGCCCGACGATCCCCTCGGCGTTGCGCGAGGTCGCGGCGGCGATGCCGGCACAGTGGGTGCCGTGCCCGTTGCGGTCGACGGGCTTGCCGTCGAGGTTCACGAAGTTCTCGCCGCGCACCACGCGGCTGGCCTGCCCGTCGCGGGTCCGGAAGTCCCGGTGCGCGTCGTCCACGCCCGTGTCCACGATGGCGAGCAGGGTCCGATCCGAGCCTTCCGTGACCGCGTGCGCGGCCGCGGTCGCGATGCGTTCCAGGGTGTACTGCTCCCCGGCCCGCGGGTCGTCGTAGGAGGGCTGACCTTCGAGGGCCACGAGCACGCGGGAGGGTTCGACCTGCTCGACGGCCGGATCCTGGCGCAGGGCGGCGATTGCCCCCGTGAGCGACCGGACGTCACCCGGCAGCTCGACCTCCGACCAGCCGATGCGCGCGAGCACGGCAGCGGTTTCCTCCACCGGGTCCAGACCTGTCCGCGCGAGGGCCGAGAACCGGCCTGTGCCGGTGGCGCCCGGGCGCCACTTCACGAGCAGGTGACCGGGGACGGTGCGGGCCGTCGGGTCGGGGATGCCGGTCGGTACCACCCGGGGCCCGGGCCCGAGGCCACACCCGGCGAGCCACGTCATGGCCGCGAGCCCCGCCACCAGGAGTGCGGTCGTCGAGGGGGAAGTCTGGCGGCGAAGCACCTGAAGAGGCTTCATCCGACCAGCCCCACCAGCGACACGGCGAGGTCCGCCCGGCCCGCGTGCCCGTACGCCACGATGCCCAGCCGCGTGAGCGCCCCCGGATCGAAGGCCATCGGGGTGGGGCGCGCCTGGAACCGGGACAGGGGCAGTTCCAGGGTGGTCCAGGCCTCACCTGCCTCGAAGGTCGCCTTGAAGTACTGCCAGGGCCTGCCCGTGGCCGTCGTCCGCAGGTGGGCCTGGAAGCCCGCGCCCGAGCCTCGCACGCGCAGGGCGATCGCCCGGAAGTGCCGCGCATCGAAGGCGTGGCCGTCCACCACCAGGGGCAGCGCGACCTGGATGAAGCCTCCCCGGTTCTCGAGCCGGACGTCCCCGGCGAAGCGCATGCACCGCTCGCCGTCGAGTTCGTCCAGCCAGGCCTCCATGCGCGAGAGGCCGCCCATCACGCCGTCGGTGAAGGCGGCCCAGCGTGTCCCGAGGCGCGAGATGCCGGGGGTGCCGCGGAAATCGTCGAGAAGGAAGGGTTCGGGCATCGGATTCATTCGTGAAAGGCTCGGTGGAACACCCTCCCATTCTGACCGATTCCGGGCCTCCCCGGGGAAATCCAGGTTGAAGAAATCCTCAGGTCTGGACCAAGGTTCGTTTAAATGACGCATCTCGCGGGCGAAGCCCGGCCATAAGGATGGGGTCCCGGTGTCTCGAAGGAGGTCGCATGCGCAGATCCGGTCTTTCGCTCTCTCTGGTGCTCGTGTCGCTCGCGCTGTCGGCCTGTGGCGCCGGGGTGATGTCGCCCGCGTCGTCCGGATCCGGGCCCATCGAGGCCCTGCGCAGCGCCCAGGGGGCGCGGACCGTCCAGACCGAGATCGGGCCCATCACGCTCGGCCTCTTGCCGAAGTCCAACCAGGCCAGGGCCTCGGCCGTCGAGCCCTCGTACGAGGCCAGCGAGGGCCTCACGGGGCTTTCCATCATGGGTCAGACGTTGCCTCCGGCCGTCGATCTGCGACCCTTTTGCACCCCCGTCCGGAACCAGGGCAACCTCGGCTCGTGCTCGGCCTTCGCCATGACCGGGATCATGGAAGCCATGATGAACGTCCAGGGCCGTGGCGCCGAGCTCCGGAAGATCGGACACCTCTCGCCCCTCTTTTTCTATTACGCCGAGCGCAAGCGCATGGAAGCAGCCGGCACGATCCCGCAGGCCACGAAGAAGGACACGGGGGCCTACCTCGAGACCGCCGCGGCGAGCGCGGTCAAGGACGGGGCTCCGCCCGAGGCGACCGTCCCCTACCTCGATGGCCGGCCTGCCCTCGCCTACCATGCCTCAGACGCCGATTACCAGGCCGCAGCACCTTACCGGTCCGGCAAGGCCTCCCGCGCCACGACGATCCAGGGCCTCAAGACGGCGCTCATGAAGAAGCACCCCATCCTCATCGGGATCCCCGTGTATCCGTCGTTCATGACCCGGACCGTCGCCCGCACCGGCGAGATGCCGATGCCCTTCCGGGGCGAGGAACCCGCCGGGGGCCATGCCGTCGCGATGGTCGGCTACGACGATGCGAAGGAAGCCTTCCTCGTGCGCAACTCCTGGGGCACGGACTGGGCCCAGAAGGGCTACTTCTGGATGCCCTACGCCTTCTTCAAGCCCACGCATGCGGGCTATTACAACTACCTTTCCTGCTACGTGCTCGACTGATCGTCCTGCGTGACCCCGAAAGTTCCGCGAGAAGGGCTTTTCACCCGTTTCGAGCCGAGCCTCGCGTGAGCCCCGTCCTTGACGGGGCTCTTTCCCTGCGGTATGCCCTGATCCCAGGTTTTCCCGCCTCGAGACGATGACCGTGCCGTCGAAGCCGATGGCCATCCCCTCGAGTCCCGTCGGGACGAACCATCCCTTCATCGTCGAATCCAGCGGTCA
>JBIIHZ010000041.1:0-9106 GCA_044235265.1 Candidatus Sericytochromatia bacterium | reverse complement strand
CCGGATCGGGCGAGGGACCTCGCTCACCGGGCGGCCCCCGGCGCGACCGACCGGTACAGGGAGAGCGTTCTCTCGGCCATCGCCGAGGCACTGTGGAGCTTCCGCGCCCGGAGCTGCCCGGCCTCGCCGAGCTTGCGACGGAGGTCCGCGTCGGCCGCGAGCACCGCGAGGGCGCGGCCGAGGGCGGAAGGGGAGCGCGGGGGGACGAGCCAGCCTTCCCGGCCGTGAGTCAGCAGGTCGGCAGCCCCCCCGTCCTGGCACGCCAGGACGGGCTTCCCTGCCCACATGGCTTCCAGGATCACGAGGCCGTAGGGTTCGGCCGGAGAAGGCACCACCACGAGGTCGGCGATCGCCATCAGGCTGGCGAGAGTAGACGGTTCCAGCCATCCCGTCAGGCGCACGGGGTTGGCCATCCGGGCACTTCTGCGGCGGATCCAGGCCGCCATGCTGCCCCCGTCGGGTGCCGTGCCCGTGTCGGCGCCGGCCAGCACCAGGGCCAGGTTCCCACCCGCTTCCGCCGCCGCCTCCACGAGCTCCGTGACGCCCTTGCGCCGCTCCAGGCGTCCGGCGTGCAGGACGAGGCAGGCGCCTGGTGGCAGGTCGAGGCGTTCACACCAGACCTCCCGCGGCGTGGGATCGGGCACCTCCGGCTCGATGCCCAGCGGATCGAGGCGGATCGCCCAGGGAGGCACCACGTGGTCGGCCACCAGGGCCCGGGCGACGAGTCGCGAGGGAGTGGTGATGGCGTGGGCCCGGGCCAGCGTCGCGTGCTCCGTGTGAGCGACCCACCGCGAGTCCAGCGTCTCGGGGAGGTCGTTCTGGCGGCGGATCAACCGCGTCGGGCCGTGGGCCCGGACCACCAGCGGGAGGTCTTGGCGCTGCGTCAGCCAGGCGCCCCCGGCCATCCACTCGGGGGATTCCAGCACGTCGAAGGCCTGCGTCCGGTGGCGCAGCAGCACGGCACTCCGGGCGCGCCAGCCCCAGGCCTGCTGGGCCAGGGTGAGGCCGAAGGTCCGCCCCAGGCCGGGGATGCGCCAGGGCGCGTCGGAACCGACGCTCGTGACCACCACCCCCGGCCCGGGCGAGCTGGCCTCGGCCTGCCCGGGCAGGAAGACCTCGACCTCCTGCCCCGCCTGACCGAGGGCTCTGGCCAGCATCCAGGTATGGCGACCGATGCCTCCCGCGTCGAAGGCCTCGGGACACAGGAGGGCAATTCTCATGGGCTACCGGTGGGGCGCGGGGTCGCCCCTTCGTTTCGACGACTCGCCACCGAGAGGCGAGCATCCCAGTAGCGGGCCTCTCCCCAGCGCCGGAGCTGCCGGAGGCTCTCCAGCCCGCGCTTCCAGCCCCGTGCCTCTCGCAGGCGCCTGGCCTGACGGGCCAGGGACAGCTGGGCCCCTGCCCACGCATGCGCGATCCCGAGATCTTCGCGGTCGAGGCGCTTGCTGCGCACCACGCAGGTCGTGCCCGTGTAGGCCGAGGTCGGGGCCGTCTCGTCCACGTGGCCCATCGCCAGGGCTTCCTCGCGGTAGACGGTGCCCGGATAAGGGGTCATCAGGGACAGGGAGACCTCCACGTCCCAGCTCCGGACGCGCTCGACGGTCCGTCGGACGGTGTCGAAGGTCTCGGAATGCGAGCCGATGACCAGAAATCCCGTCAGCGCGATGCCTCGCTCGTGGCAGCGGGCGATGTTCCGGGCCGTCAGATCCAGGGCATCGGGATGCTGATGGATCTCGCGCAGGATTCCCGGATCCACCGATTCGATCCCCGTCATGATCCGCTCGAGGCCGCTGGCCGCCAGGGCGTCGAGCGTGGCCTCGTCGAGCGATTCGAGGTCGGTTTCGAGCGTCCAGCGCATGCCGGGGGCCACCTCCTGGATGCCGGCGGCGATCGCCCTCAAGCGGGGCTTCACGAGCCCGATGTTCGGGTCTCGCGCCTGTACGCGGCGGACGCCGAGTGCGTGCAGGTATGCGAACTCGGCCAGGACGTTCTCGACCTGGCGCGCGCGCCAGGCGCCTCCCTGATGGATGTAGTAGGGGCACATGCTGCAGGCTCGCGGGCAGCCCCGGCTGGTCTGGAGGTAATGGACGGCGCCACCGATGGTGCCATCATGGCTGTACCGCGACATGTCGATCATGTGCCATGCGGGAAATGGCAGCAAGTCCATTTCCTGCGCTGTCAGGGCATGCCACCGCGCCGAGGCGATCTGTCCGAGGTCCTGCAGGATGGCCGGATGCGCGTCTCCCTGCACGAAAGACACCGCCAGGCCTTCCGGTTCGCCGAAGAGCACCGCATCGGCCGGGTTCCGGTGTTGCCAGTCCCGGAGGGTGGTCTGGATGACGTTTCCGAACAGGAACAGGCGACAGCCCGGATGGCGGGCACGGATGGCCGTCGCGAGTTCCAGGTCGTCCTCCAGCGTCGGGAGGCTGAGGCGCAGGCCCAGGACGGGCGTGTCCGTCTCGAGGGCCTCGAGGCGAGCCTGGATCCCTGCGGGCGTGAGGCGTCCGGCGGGCGCGTCCCAGACGGACGTCTCATGGCCGGCCCGTTCCAGGACGGCGGCCGTGTAGAGCAGGTCCAGCGGCGGGGTCAGAGGTGAGGGCGGCCGGCGTCCGGGCACGCGCACGGCCGTGCCCAGGCCGCCGGCCTTGTCTCGATCCACCTGGATACCGGGACGATCCGGGGGGACGATCAGGATGACAGGCACCGCTTCCTCCGCTTCTCGATCGGGGGGCGGTGACGATCCTGGGGGCTCCGGCGCGCCAGGGGCACGGTCATCGTGGCCAACCCGGACGGGTGCCATCGGTTGTCCCCTGCGCGACCGCGACCTATCATGGGGGCGTCTCGTCGCGCAGAGAGGGTCTGGATGGCGCTCATCGTCCACAAATACGGCGGAACCTCGGTCCAGGACCTCGACCGCATCCGCCACGTGGCCTCGCGGGTCGCAGCAGAGCGTGCTCGTGGCCACGATCTCGTCGTGGTGGTCTCGGCCATGGGCAAGTCCACCGATGCCCTGGTGGCCCTCATGGCGGGCCTCACGGCCGAGCCGAGCGGGCGCGAGATGGACATGCTCCTGGCCACCGGCGAGCAGGTCTCCATCGCGCTGGTCGCGCAGGCCCTGCTCGACCGGGGCGTTCCTGCCGTGAGTCTGACGGGCTGGCAGGCGGGTATCCGGACCGAGGGGCGCCATCGCGATGCCCGCATCGTGCAGATCGATCCCGTGCTCGTCCGGCAGCACCTGTCCGAGGGACGGGTCGTCGTCGTGGCCGGGTTCCAGGGATGGACGGCCGGCGGGGCGATCACCACGCTCGGTCGCGGCGGTTCCGACACGACGGCCGTCGCGCTGGCCGCTGCACTCGGGGCGGATCGCTGCGACATCTTCACCGACGTCGACGGGGTCTACACCACCGATCCGCGCGAGGTCCCGGCTGCGCGGCGCCTGGAGAGCATCTCTTACGACGAGATGCTGGAGCTGGCCTCGCTGGGGGCCAAGGTTCTGCATCCCCGTTCCGTGGAGGCGGCCATCCCGGGGGCGCTGCCCTTCCGGGTGCGTTCGACCTTCGATGACGGCCCCGGGACGCTCGTGACCCGCGCCGAGGCGATCGCCGGGACGGATCCCGTGCGCGGGGTGACGCTGGAGCGGGGGCGTTCCCTGCTCCGTCTCGTCGAGCCCGGTGACTCTGGCTGGCTGACCGACGAAATCACGCGTGCCTGGGCGGAGGCCGGCCTCTCGCCCGTCCGGATCGAGACCGTCGATCGCTCCCTGGCCTGGGGCTTCTCGGCCGCCGAACTTCCCGTGGCGCGCCGCGTGGCCATCGAACGGGTCGAACGGGACGAGGTCCAGGGCTTCGTGGTCGAACCCGACCTGGCCCGCGTGTCGGTGGTCGGGACCGGTCTCGCCACGTCTCCCGGACTCGAGGCCGCGCTCCGGGAGTCCCTGGCGGATCGGGGCGTGCGCTGTCCGGGCTGGTCCCGCGCCCCCCTGCACGTGGCATGCTGGGTCGGGGCGCGAGAGGCCCAGGGCATCGCCCGCCTCTGGCACGACATCCTGGGGCTCGATCGTCTCCCCGCGGCGGGGGGGGCCGGGACTCCGGCCCCGGCAGGAGGATCCATCCGTGGCTGAGCAACCCGTATCGATGACCGGTCAGGCGGTGGATGCGCGCCGCCTGGAAGTCCTCATCTTCAACCTGCGCGCGGGAATCCTCGTCGAGAGCCCCGATCGCCGGATCCTGCTGACCAATCCCGAACTCTGCCGCATCTTCTCACTACCGGGAGGCCCTTCGGAGTGGGTCGGGCGGGACTGCGAGCAGGGGGCCCAGTTGCTCGCCCCGCTCTTCCTCGAACCCGATCATTTCGTCGCGCGCATCGACCAGTTGCTCGCCGGCGGAGAGCCCGTGCTGGGGGAGCGGCTGCCCCTCGTGAACGGCATCATCCTCGAGCGGGACTATCTGCCTGTGCACCTCGAGGGGGCGCGGCAGGGCCACATGTGGGTCTACCGCGACATCACGGAGCACGAGCGCCTGCTCCAGCACCGGCTGGACACCCTCTCGGAGGTGAGTCACGAGCTCCGGACTCCGCTGGCCGCGATCTACGGGGCGCTCTCGCTCCTCTCGGACGGGCGCCACGGGGCCCTCGACGAGATGGGGCGCGACCTGCTCGCGATCGCCCTGTCGAATGCCGAGCGTCTCCGGCGTCTCGTCGACGATCTGCTCGACGTCGAGCGCATGGCCGCCGGCCGGCTCACGCTGGTCCAGCAGGTCGTGCACGTCCGGGAACTGGTCGACATGGCCCTGCACCAGATGCGGCCCCTGGCAGACCGGGCGCGCCTCGAGATCGAGACCGACATCCCCGATGTGCTCGTCCGGGTCGATCCCGACCGGATCGTCCAGGTCTTCGTGAATCTCATGGGAAACGCGTTCCAGCATTCGCCGGCCGGGTCGCTCATCTCCCTGAGAGGGGTCCAGGACGGAGACTGGCTGCGCTTCGAGGTCGAGGATCGCGGCCCGGGGATTCCCCCGGAGTTCGTGCATGCGATCTTCGAGCGCTTCGGTCAGCTCCTGTCGGCCGGTGGCGAGAACCGGGGCACCGGCCTCGGCTTGCATATCTGCCGGGCCATCGTGGTCGAACATGGCGGCACCATCGGCGTGGATAGCACCCCCGGAAAGGGGTCCCGCTTCCACTTCACGGTCCCGATGGTGGCCACCTGAGGCCACCTTCACGGCTTCAGAACGGGATGTCCTGACGGAGGACTCCCTGGACGGCCTTGATCACGGTCGCGACGGCCTGTTCGCGCACCGAGCCCTCCAGGCCCATCAGTCCGTTCACGAGACCCTGGAGCATGTCCTGCCAGGGCGAGTCCCCGGGCTGGCCTGCCGGAGTGTAGATCTGGTAAGCCGCAGCGTTCTGCATACCAGGGGCCACCTGGCCACGGGGCCGTTCGACGGGTTCGGGATCCGGGTCGTTCGCGAAGCGCTTCGGCAGGCCCAGCGTATCGTTGATGTGCGCCTGAAGCCGCTTGACGGGGATGTCGTTGAGCGGGATCTCTTCCTCGCGGCCGTCATCTTGCCGGAGCACCAGGTTGCCCGTCTCGAGCACGCGGCGATGGGTCTCGGGGTCCGGCAGGCGGGCAATCTGCGCAAGCTTCGAGATCTGGAGCGGCTGGGCCAGGGCCGGCGCCTCGAGGCCTACTCCACTGTTCTCGAGCACCTCGCCGACCTTGGCGAGCTGGTAGATGAAGGACCGGCTGAGGCGCAGTTCCTTGCTGCGGATGTACGCCTCGAAGGTCTCGTAGCCCAGCGCCCGGTAGAGCTCCTGGGCCCGGATCCGGTGAATGAGCTGCGCGATGCGCGTCATGTGCCCCTGGAACTCGTTGAGCATCCCGTCGAGGGCCTGGTCGGCCTCGTGAGCGTCCTGGCTGAGGGCGGGGTCCGGCAGCGGGACGCTGGTCTCACCCGTGACGGGGGGAGGCAGGTCGGGGACCAGGTCGATCGTCTCGATCTCGGGCAACTCGTCTTCCGTCATCTTGGCCTCCGTATCTCCATGCTAGGCTTGCGGGCCCCAGGGTGCAAGGTGGCGCGCGGGGAGCGCTGGGCATAAGATCGAGGTGTCGCTCACCCGGAAAGGATGCGGGATGTCCACGCTCGAACACCACTCGGCCTCGTCCCCGGGCTCCGTCCAGGAGAGCGGGGGCGCCGATCACGCCACGGGCATCGTCCCGCTGGAGGCGCGCAGGGGCCCGGTCTTCATGGGGTTGCTCTGGATCACGATGGTCACGGGGCTCACGACGCTGAGCCTGGGCCTCCAGTTCCATGACCGGGGTCTCGGACTGGTGGACACGCTGAAGGGGTGCGTCGCCGGTGCCGCGATGTTGCTCGTCTACACGGTCATCGCTGCGTTCCTGGGGGCCGCCACGGGGCAGACGTATGCGCTGCTCACGCGCTCGATCTTCGGGAAGCTCGGGTCCTACCTGGTCTCGGCGATCCTGGTGGTGATCTCGCTCGGTTGGTTCGGTTTCCAGGCCGCCTTCCTGGCGCGCCTCCTCGATCCGTTGCTCGGGTTCGGAGGCCATCTGCTCGTCCCGACGGCCGTCTGCGCCCTGCTGATGGGCATCACCAACTACTTCGGGTTCTCGGGCGTCGCCAACTATGCGCGCTACGTGGCAGCCCCGGTCCTGATCCTCCTGGTGCTCGCTTCCGCCGTCCAGATCACGCAGGGGGGACTTGCTCCCCTGCTCGCGCACGTCCCGCCGGTGGCCACGGACCCGACCTCGGTGGTCCAGATCGCCGGGCTCGTGATGGGCTTCGGTATCTGGGGTAACGAGCCCGATTTCTGGCGCTTCGGGCGTCCGGACTGGCGCGAGCCCATCCTGCCGCTGGCGATCGCCATGGCCACCGGTCTGGTGCTGTTTCCGCTCGTCGGATGGGGTATCGCGGCCCTGGCAGGGGCTCACTCGGACCATGATGCCGCGCTCTACCTGACCCGGACCGTCATGCAGGGGGCCGTGCCCCTCGCCGTCCTGATCTTCGGCGCCATCCAGATCTCCAACAACGATCCGAACCTCTACGAGGCCGTCAACGCGCTCGAGAACGTCACGCAGTGGCCGCGTCGCGCCGTGGTGGTCGTGCTCTGGGCGATCGGGATCGCTGCGGCCCTCGGGCTCGGGGCTCTGGAAGGGGCCCTGTTCCTGGTCAGCGGCATCACGAGCGTGCTCGTTCCGACGGCCACCGTCATCATGGCTGCGGACTGTTTCCTCGTGCCCCGGCTGTACGGGGTGACACGTCAGATGGATCGGGTGCCCACCTGGTCCGAGACGGCGGAGGCCAACGTCCCCGGGATCCTCGCCCTCGTGGCGGGGGCCCTCGTGGGGGTGTACACCAACGGTTCCATCCCGGGTTTCGGTCCCGGGATCGTGGGGATCCCCCCCCTCCAGGCCTGGGGTGTGGCCCTGGTGGTCTACCTGTTGATGGTCTCGGTCGTGCGCAGGTCGCCGAGGTGGCTCGGACATCCCGGCTCCTGATCGGCCCGTCCGCAGACCAGTTCCCAGGCGCGCTCGAGTGTCCAGAACCAGCCCCAGGCGGCCAGTCCGACGGGAAGGTTCCAGATGGGGTCCATGGCGATCTCCCTTCGGCTCGCCTGTCAGTTTCCGCGCGAACCCTCGCTTCTGGCTTCGTCCAGCTTGCACGACGGAGATCGTGCGCAAGATTCACGCCTCGTTCAACGAAGATTAACTTCAGGACAATCTTCGAGCGACAACCTCGGCAACTCCTTTCCCGATAACCGGAGAGGGACGCGGCCTCCGCATGGGCCCGTCGAGGGGGAAGGAACGATGCGCGTGACGATTTCTCGTTCGGATTCGAGCCATCCGCTGGCCAGGTGGGCCGCTCTGGGGCTCGTGCTCGCCGGGCTCGTGGGGTGCGGGGGCACCCCGACGGATCCCTGGACCAATCCTGCCGGCGCGGGAGATCCTTCCGGATCCCAGCCCGTCGCCCCGCGCGAGATCCCTCGCGAGGAGCAGCCTTCCGGTCCCCGGAACGATCCCGAGGATGTTCCGACCAACATTCCCCAGCCCATCCCCGCCCCCGAGCCTCCGGCCGATCCGAAGCAGATCACCGTGCGGGCCGTGGCCAACACGGTGAACTCCAACCCGCTCGCGGTCTTCAGTCAGGCGATGCCCAGCCGGGTCACGGTCTATGCGACCCTGACCTGGAGCAAGGTCGCGAATGCCAGCTCGTTCCGGGTCAGCCGTTGCGACGACGGCACCGACAAGTTCGTCATCCGTGCTAACGTGCCGGCCTCGTTCCGGGGCTACCAGGACGGTGGCGCCATGAACCTGCGGGTGGACAACGACTACCGCTACCTGGTCGAGGCCCTCGACAGCGCCGGTCGCGTCGTGGCCCGTGGCGAGGACCACTGCAAGCCCCTGTATCCGCTGGCGATCCCGCAGCTGGTGGCGCCCGAGGCCCAGGCCGAGAACACGGGCATCGCTCCCGAGTTCTCGTGGACCCAGGTGCCCGGCGCGCAGGGCTACTTCGTCGAGGTCTTCTCGGGGGTCTACCTCGTGCCGATGTGGCGGGGCTTCCGGAGCGACAACATCGGGACGCGGATCAAGTACGGGGAGCAGGTCGACCTCATGCCGGGCACCATCCCCGCCATCTGGACGACCATCCTCAATCCGGCCGCCATGTACACCTGGACGGTGACGGCCATCAAGACGGACACGGGCAATGCGGCCACGGCCAAGGCCTGGGCCAAGAGCAATGCCCCGGCCCAGCGGTTCTACTGTGGCAAGCGTCCCGTCGTGAGCCAGGAAGGAGCCCGCTGATGCGGTCCATCCATCGTTCCGTTCCCTGGATCCTCTCGGGCCTCGTGGGGCTCACGCTTCTGTCGGGTTGTGGCCGCACCCCCGTCCAGGGGGGAGATGGCGAGGGTGGTGCCCAGCTCGTCGTCACCGTCAATGGCAGCGAGGGGCCCGTTCCCGGCGCCCATGTCGAGGTGCTCGACGCGTCCGGCCGTCCGGCCGGTACCGGCCAGCAGGCCAGCGAGGATGGCGTCGCCACCTTCGAGAACCTGCCTGCCGGTTCGGGTTACGTCGTCACGGCCGAGCATGACG
>JBIIHZ010000385.1:0-2728 GCA_044235265.1 Candidatus Sericytochromatia bacterium | reverse complement strand
CGTGCGGGCTCGCGCCTTCCGGATGCGACCCCACGCGCGTTGCCGAGGTCCGCAAGAAGTCGACATTCCCCCGGTCGCCGTCCGGCGGCGGGCTGCCAGGCTGTGGTGCCCTCGAGCCCTCGCTGCCGTCAGCGGCCCTGTGCCATTCGGCCTCGGTGGGCAGGTCGAGACCCCGGTATCGGGCATAGGCGCGTGCCTCGGCCTGGGTGACGACGGCTGGCCAGCTATCAGGCAGGGGACGACAGGTGAACGTGTCCCGGTAGAGCCAGCCCTGGCCATCCGGAATCCAGCCCACGGGATGGGCGTGACTGCGCTCCTGCACGAACTGCCAGGCCGCCTCGTCCCAGAAGGCCGCGTGCGCGTAACCACCGTCTTCGAGGAAGGCCCGGAACTCGGCGTTCGTCACGTTGTAGGCGTCGATGCGGAAGGCAGGAAGCTCGACCTCTTGTCCGGGTAGCTCGTTATCCCAGCTGAACGCGAACTCCCCGCGCCGGGCACCGAGTCGGGTCACACCGGCCGGAATCTCGACCATCCGTGCCGCGGGGGCGGGAGACGTGTCCGGCTCGAGCGTCCCGACGAGCGGCGTTTTCCGGTCGGGAGGCAGCTGCTGGACGAGGTACATGAGCGTCTCGTGGTGCATGGCCTCGTGCTCGAGCAGGATGTTCAGGACGTGCCCGTCGCGCAGGCCTTCCGGCAGGTCGTGCATGGTGGCCGCCTGGCCCAGCAACTCCTCGAGTCGGGCCTCGACCTCGCGGGCATAGGCCTGGACCTCGGCCCGCGTAGGCCAGAGTTCCAGCTGATCGTGCCCCTGCACGGTGGCCGGGTCGATCCCGCGCGCGAACACGTCGTCGAAGGTCGGATGGAAGGGCTCCGCGCCCAGCACGCTCCGGAAGCAGGTGTTCCAGTTGAAGGCATCGAGATGCCCCTCGTAGAACAGGAATGGATGCCTCAGAGGGATCGGGCGCTCGAGAAATGTGTCTTCGCGGACACACGCGAATATGGCCCGTGAACGCGCGCGAAGCCGGCGGAACTCCGCGAGGAGCGCCGCCGGCGTGAGGACAGAGGACATGGTCGAGCCGGTGGTCATGATCCAGGGCTCATGAGCACTGGCCAGGAGGTCCGTCAGACCGAGACCAGACCGAGGTGCCGGTCGATGAGGGCGTTGGCCGCCTCGGGATGCGCCTTGCACTCGAGCAGCGCTCGCAGGATGAGCGGCGCCACGATCGTCGCGTCGGATTCGACCACGAACATCGGGGTGTCTTCCGTGAGCTTGTCCCAGGTGATCTTCTCGTTGGGAGTCGCCCCCGAGTACGAGCCATACGAGGTCGTGGAGTCGCTGATCTGGCAGAAGTAGGCCCAGGGCTTCACGCCTTCCTGCAGGTCGTACTTGATGGACGGCACGACGCAGATGGGGAAGTCACCCGCGATGCCGCCGCCGATCTGGAAGAATCCGACGCCCTCTCCCTCGGACAGTTCCTGGTACCGGTCGTAGAAGTCGGCCATGTACTCGATGCCCGACTTCACGATGCTCGCCTGGCACTCACCGGTCTTCACGTAGGAGGCGAAGATGTTGCCGAAGGTCGAGTCCTCGGCACCCGGCACGACGATGGGGAGGTTGGCGCGAGCCGCGGCCAGCAGCCAGCAGTCTTCGGGATTGCCCTCGTAAGCGGTCTCGGGAATGGCCTGGATCGTCTCGTAGAAGTACTGGTGCCAGAAGCGGCGATCGCCCTTGCTGGAGGCCTCCTGCCACATGGGGACGACGATCTTCTCGACGGCGCGGAAGGCCTCGTCCTCGGGGATGCTCGTGTCCGTCACGCGGCGCATGCGCTGCTCGAGGATGCGCGTATCGTCCTGCTTCGTCAGGTAGCGGTAGTCGGGGAAGTCCTTGTAGCTGTGATGCGCCACCAGGCGGAACAGGGATTCCTCGAGGTTGGCTCCCGTGACCGACAGCCCGTGGATGAGGCCGGCCCGGATGGCCGGAGCCAGCGTGATCCCGAGCTGGGCCGACGACATGGCGCCCGCGACGGCCCAGAACATCTTGCCGCCCCGCTCGACGTGCCGCCAGTACGCCACCAGCGCGTCGCGGGTCGCGCGGGCGTTGAAGTTCTTGTAGTTGCCGAGGATGAACTCGAGGATGGGCAGCGCGGGTTGGGACATGGGCGAACCTCCAGAATGCGTCATGGCATGTTCGAACGCGTGAGAACGGGTGTCAACGACGGCGAGGGCTCAGCCCTCGAGCCGCTTCTCGAAGATGAAGTGCGGAAGCCCCACGCTCTCGAACTCGTCGCTGGTCTGCACCCATCCTTCGCGCCGGTAGAAGTCCCCGGCCGTCTTGCGCCCGTTGCACCAGACGAGCGCGAGGCCGCGCTCCCGCGCCGTGCGCTCGAAGACCGCGAGGATCCGGGCTCCGATGCCCTGGCTGCGGAGGCCCTCCGCGACGGCCATGCCGCGCAGCTGGTAGGCGGGTTCCGTCGTGCCCGGGCGCGAGACCACCAGGCCTGTCGCACAGCCGATGACGGTCTCGCCGTCGAGCGCGGCCAGGTGAAAGGTGGCCGGATCGTCGTCACCCGGGTAGACCGAGGCTTCGAGGGGGAAACCGTGGCGAAGGACGTCGTGACGGAGCGGGAAGATGCGGTCGACGGGGACCTCGAGGATCATCAGACACGCTCCAGACCGGCGATCAGTTCGGGAAGGCCATCCAGTAAAGCCTGCTCATGACGGGATGGCA
>JBIIHZ010000384.1:0-2735 GCA_044235265.1 Candidatus Sericytochromatia bacterium | reverse complement strand
TTCCCGTGTTCCCGATCCGAGCCGAATTCCGTCGATACCATGGCTTGCCGCTGAGGCTCCTGGCTCTCGCGAGCCTCGTGGCCTGCGGGAGCCGCGAGATCGACTGGCCGACGGGCAAGGTCGGGACAGCCCGCGAGCACTGGGCCCGCTGGGATTCGCTCTGGCCCGCGCGCCCCGATGCCCTGATCTCGGTCCAGGCGACGCGTGTCGAGGCCTCGGGTTTACCTGCCGCGAGCGGCTGGGACTACATTGGTCGCTCCGGTCAGGATCTTTTCCGTCTGACGGTCCGCGAGGCGCGCGTCACCTGGAATCCCCTGCCCAGGCCCGAGCCGCAGCCCCCTGCGATCGACCTGGAGCGGTGGAAGGTCGACAGTCCCCAGGCACTCGTCCTGGCCACGGCGCGCCTGGGCGCCGGACCCTACGCGCTCGACCTGCGCCAGCGTTCCCGCGGTGGACCGCCGGTCTGGCAGGTGCAGGATGCGGCCTCGGCGTCGTGCCTCGTCGATGCGGAGAAAGGCGTGGTCCTGCCGTGAACCGTATCCCGCGGCGCCTGCTCTTCCGGCTTCCAGGAGTGCTGCTCGTCAGCATGCTGATGGCCTGCGCGGACGGTCTGCGCCCCGTGGGCGCCTGGTTTGACGCGCGCGGGATGTCGGGCGTACCCGAGACCTTCCGCCCGTCCCTCGAGCCCGCGCATCTGGCCCCCCTGCCGTTCCCCGGCACGCAGCGCTACGAGGTCGGCTGGCGGAGCCTGCACGAGGTGAAGGTCCGGGACCCGTTGCAGACCGGGCATGCGGCGGCCGCGATGCTGGCCCTCCACGCGGGGTGGGCTCCGGCGGATCTCCCGGTGGGCCCGATCGAGACGGCCGACGGACGTGCCTATCCGCTGGATGAACCCGTCATCGGGGTCTTCACGTCGGTGCTCCGGCCCGAACCGGATGCCCGCTACGGAGGTCTGCCACCGCTCGGGCTGGTGAAACTCCTCGCGGCTCGCGGCATGACGGCGCATTACTCGATGAAAGGGGACCTCGCGGGCGTCCGTCGCTGGGTCGACGCCGGCTGGCCGGTGGCGATGCTCGTCGACGGCAGTCGCCTCGGGGCCACCTCGCAGGCCCTGCTCTGGGTGGTGGTTCACGGAATCGATGGGCAACAGGTGGCGATCGCGGGCTTGCCCGACGGGAGCCGGACCACGCAGGTCGAGCGGCTGCTGCCGGCCTGGGATGCCGAGAGATTCCCCTTCCGGGGAGCGGCCGTGGTGGCCGAGGGAATTCCTCGCTGACCATCTGGCTGTCCGGGGACTTCCCGCGGTAAAATGCCGGGTCACGCGGGTCGCCGCGTCCCCCACCCCTCGAGGACCCGGATGAACAAGCTGGTCAACCTGTACGAGAGCTCCGCTTTCTTTCTCATCGCCCTCTGCGTGTTCCTGCTGGACCAGCTCAGCAAGATTCACATCGAGGCGACGCTGGCCTACCAGCAATCGCGTCCGCTGTGGGAACCCTTCCTGTATCTGACGTACGTCCGCAACCAGGGCGCCGCGTTCAGCCTGCTCTGGGGGCACGGCAACATCCTTTCGTTGATCGGGCTCGCGGTCGTCAGCGTGGTGGTCGTCGTCCACTGGCGCAGCCGTCCGACCGGACCGCTCTACACGCTGGCCGCGGGGCTCCTCGTCGGGGGGGCGATCGGGAACATGTACGACCGGTTCACCCTGGGCTACGTGCGTGACATGGTCGACCTCCACTGGGCCGGCCGGAACGTCTTCCCCATCTGGAACGTGGCCGACATGGCCGTCGTCGGGGCCGTCGGTCTGTTCATCCTGTTCTCGTCGTGGATGGAGACTCAGCGTCAGGCTTTTACGGCTGCTGACGCTTCACCTGCGCCCCTCGCCCCTACCGGGGCATCCGAGCTGTCATCCGAAACCATGCCTTGACCGCGCGTGAGGTGTCCCTCTCGGGCGGGTAGAATCTTGCAGGGAGGTGCCGCCGTTGGGCACACGCTTGCGCCTGCATCACCTGGCATTCCTGGTCGCATGTCTTGCGGCCTGCCGTCCCGTCGACGGTTTGCTGTCGCGACCGATATCCGCTGACGATGGTCTGGTGGGCAGGTCCCCGTTCGCGGGAAGCCTCACCACCGTGGCACCGATCAAGCCGTCAGCCCCCCTCACCACCGTGGCGCCGGTCAAGCCTTCCGACCCCCTCACCACCGTTGCTCCCGTCCAGCCGGTTCTGTCCCTGACAACTGTGGCTCCCCTGCTCGACGAGGCCGGAACCCCCCTCGCGAACGCGCGTGTCAACGGGTACCTCACGACGGTCGCTCCGCTCACCACCGTGGCGCCCCTGGCAACCGTGGCACCGCTCACGACGGTCGCCCCGCTCACGACGGTCGCCCCGTGGTGGCTGGGCCGGATCCAGAGCAACCTTCCCGAGACCCTCCAGGCCGTGACCGATGCCTCCGGCAGCATCCGCTTTGCGGCTGGCGTGACAGGTGTCTACAACCTCGAGGCCGTGGCGTCGGCGACCCGGAAAGCCTGGCGGGGCTCCGTCCGTCTGGTGTCCGGCGTCCCCGATCTCGGCGGGGACGCCCTGAGGGTCGGTCCCACGGGTAGTCTGCGCGGGCGCGTCACCTTTCCCGAGGATCCCGGAGTGACGAACCTCGAGGGCGTCGATGTCTTCATCCCCGGATACCTCGTGGCGCGGACCGATGCCTCGGGGCGGTTCTGGTTCCCTTCTTTGCCCGTCGCG
>JBIIHZ010000383.1:0-2738 GCA_044235265.1 Candidatus Sericytochromatia bacterium | reverse complement strand
TGAGCCGATCCGGGTGGTCCCATCCGCCGGTGCCGTGTTATGGTTGTCGCGTTCCGCCGTCTTCTCGTCGATCGGCTTGTGTCCGGGGGCTTCCTTGCTCGAGCGCTCACAGACATCCGTCTACTCGTTCCCCGGGACACGGGGCCAGCGTGGCTTCACCCTCATCGAGGTTGCCCTGGCCATCGTCATCGGGGTGGTGGTCCTGGCGGGTAGCGTGGCTCTCTACAACCAGACGAAGTTTGCGGCCGGCTCGTCCAAGGCGATGGAGAAGGTGAATTCCCTGGCCAGTCTCGTCGACGAACTGCAGGCGCGGATGCTCATCTATCCGTCCATCGCCCAGTTGCAATCCGAGTGGCGCGGCCGGCGGGAAGATTACCTCGGCAACCCCTGGGGGGGGCCCCTGTTCAACACGACGACCGGTTTACAGGGGGGAGACGTCGCGACCGACACGCAGTTCGGTGATCCCCCCGTCGGGGCCTCGGGCTGGAGCAATGCCTCGCTGCCGGGCGGCATCGTCGTGCCGACCACCACCGTCGACACCGGCAAGCTCATCTACCTCCGTGGCACGGATTCCCGCTTCTTCTGGGTCCGTGACGTGCCTTCCCTCCGCACGGTCCGGGTCAAGCACTATGCCGTCGGGATCGTGGGTAACCGGGCCGAAAGCTGGTTCGGGTCGACCGGGTCCGAGGCCACCGCGGCCACGGGCACGGGCCGCGGCGACATCTCGGGTGGCGTATCCAATTGATGTCAGCAGGATGACGAGACAATTGGTCAATTAACATCATTCGACCGTCTTGATCACCTTTTGTCATACCAATATGATGACAATTGTTCGTGAGCCGCAAGGCATCAAGACAGTCTTCTGTCAGACTCGCCCCATCGCATCGATTGACCGGAGTAGCCTCGTGACCGTTCATCTGACCATCAGTTCCGACTTTGCCTGGATGCTCACCCGCCAGGGCCAGGTCGTGTCTGCCGGTGACCACAACCACGCCATCGATTGCCTGCCTGGACGCTTCAAGCTGGTCGTGACGGCCAACGGGTCCAGGCGCGTGTTCCAGCAAGTGTCCAGGAAGATCCGTTCAGCCCGGGAATGGGCTCTGGCGGTCCTCGACCCGGACCGCGAAGACATCCGGGCTTGCTGATCTGGAGTGTTCCAGGTTCACGAGGGGAGGCACGATGGGGTGCCTCCCCTCGTTTTCTCCGGACGACGGTCAGTAGGTCAAGGCCGGACGGAAACCCTGCTGCGGTGCGTGGTACGCCGCGTCACGGTTGACGCAGAGCAACCACAGGCCAGCCTGGGCGGGTTCGTCGAAATGACCGCGATCGTATGCTCCGCCCCGATTGGTGTAGAGAAGTTTGTCCGGCCCGGCGGGGCTGCCGTGGGACGATGCGCCCGGGGCCGAGTAACCGGACGTGTGGTAGGCGTCACCCGTGAAGAACCCCGATGGTGCCGAGGCCGTGCTGCCCGTGACCCCCTGTTTCCGGAGGACGGGGTCCAGCAGCAGGGTTGCCACGTACCCGGGGAGGGTGCCTCCGAGCCCGGTGGTCCCTCCATCCACGAGGTATTCGTGATCTTTCATGGTCAGGGAACCGTCCCATTCGCGGAGGTTGCCGACCAGATCCAGGACCCCGTCCGCGCGACCCGTATGGGAGGTCGGGGATAGGTTCCCGTCTCCACCCGGGGCCGGACGTCCAGAGCCCGTGAGAGCGACGCCGCTCGCCGTCGTCTCGAACAAGACCGAAGACGAGAGCGCATCCCGCCCATTTTCGGTGTTTCCCCGGACATCGACGTCGTGAATCATGGCCCAGACGGCCATGGCCGTCCACTCGTCGCCCCGGAGCAGGTGACTCTTCCCGGGAACCATTTCGCTGGAAGCGCGTTCGGCCTCGGTCCAGGTCACGTCTCCCCAGGGCACGTCGCCGGCCCGGACGACGACCCGGCCATCCACCTGGCTGGCCTCGTACTTGCCCGCATAGAATCCGCCGAAGCGCTCCCGGATCCAGTCCACACCTTCCGTTCCGCTTCTGGCGTCCTTGACCCACGCTCCCGTCGGATACCCCGGATAGCCCGCGGCAGCCGGCACGCGCAGCTGGACGGCCTCGAACCTCGGGATCCAGACGAACGTGCTCACCTGGCCCGCGACCGAGATGCGATGGTCGTGGTGAAGCGCGGGATCCCCCGCATCGTCGGGGGCCATCCCCGAGCGATCGGGCAGGGCGCGCACGGTCACCTGCCGCGGCATTTCGGACAGGGTCGGGGTCAGCACGGAACAGCCGGCGAGGAGCACGGTGGCGGACAGGCCGAGACGGGCGGGCCCTCGCAAGTGTCGTTCGCAGGTCACGGGGCACCTCCTTCGGGTGGAACGGTCAGGCTGGTGGTGGCGTGGGTACTGCCGACGTGAGCCACGATCCAGTAAAGACCGGGTCTCGGGCGCGAACTCGTCACGCGGCCCGCGTCATCGATGGTGAGGCCCTGGACCTGGTGGGGGTCCCCACGAGAGTGGTCATGCAGCGAACTTTCGCCGGAGGCCACGTCTTCCGGGGTGGCGAGCGTCCACAGATAGGGCTTCAGATCCCTGATCCGCCCCCCGTGATCCGTGCCGGTCAGACGAACATCCGCCGTCGCATCCCCACCCAGGACGAGGTCTTGCGGCAGGACCCGGGGATTATCGAGCCGGTCGATCGGCTCCGGAGCCAGGGCCGCGCGCTCCCCGACCCGCACCTCGAGGAGGCTC
>JBIIHZ010000382.1:0-2749 GCA_044235265.1 Candidatus Sericytochromatia bacterium | reverse complement strand
CGGGCTCCGGGTCTCGGGTGTCGACGGCGACCTGCTCCGGGCGGTGCGCCGTCCCCCCGTCGTGATGCCCGGCGCGGGGGAGGAACCCGTCGACTTCGGCCACGTCGGCGACGTGACGGGCGTGAACACCGGCATCCTCGAGCTGCTGCTCGGCCACGGCCACGTGCCCGTGGTCTCGCCCCTGGCCCACGACGGGCAGGGGAGCATCCTGAACGTCAACGCCGACACCGTCGCGACCACCGTCGCCCGGGCCCTGAAGGCGAGCCGGCTCGTGCTCCTGACGGGTGTGCCCGGCGTGCTCGACGCCGGGGGCCGGGTGATTCCGCACCTGGACCGCCCGAGCGTCGAGCGCCTCATCGCCGGGGGCGTGCTCACGGGCGGGATGATCCCCAAGGTCCGCAACGCCCTGGAGGGCGTCGAGGCCGGCATCGGGGCCGTGCACGTGCTCGACGTGGCCGGACTGCCCACCCTGACGTCGCCCGCCCCCGCGGGCACCATGATCGTCGCTGCCCCGGAGGACTCGCGTGGCTGACCCCCTGGCTTTCATCGTCTCGAACGCGCAGCTCGCGCTCGACACCGCCCAGATTCCCCACGACCTGCTGGGCACCCGCGCCCACGCCCGGACCCTGCTGGCCGCGGGCGTGCTCTCGGCCGACGAGGAGGACGCGATCGCCCGGGCCTGCGACACCGTCGCCGGGGAACTCTCCCGCGGGGAGTACCGGATCGACCCGTCCCTGGGCGCGCATCTGTCGCTGGAACGTCGCCTGACCGAGCTCGCGGGCTCCTCGGCCGGTGGCAAGATCCACACGGGTCGCAGCCGCAACGACCAGGTGCTCGTGACGGGCCGGCTGTGGCTGCGCGACCGGATAATCGGCCTGCATGAGCGATTCGAGCGGCTGCTCGTGGCCCTGCTCGACCTGGCCGGGGACCACCGCGAGACGGTCATGCCGGGCTACACCCACATGCAGCCCGCCAAGCCGACGACGCTGGCCCACTTCCTGCTCGCGTACGTCGAGATGTTCGCGCGCGACCTCGAACGGCTCGAGCAGGCCTGGGAGCGGTTCGACGCCTGCCCGCTGGGCGCCGCCGAGAGCTTCGGCAGTGCCTGGTCGCTTGACCGCGAGCGGACGGCCCGGGCGCTGGGCTTCGCGGGAGTCGAGTTCAACACGGCCGCCGCCGTGGGCTCGCGCGGCGAGTGCGAGGCCGAGGTGCTGGGCGTGCTCGCCTTCTTCGGCATGCACGTGAGCAAGCTGGCGCAGGATCTGCTGCTGTTCACCACGTACGAGTACCGCTACCTGGGCCTCAGCGAGGCCGCGGCCCCGCGCAAGGGAGCCGTCACGGGCAGCTCGATCATGCCCCAGAAGAAGAACCCGGACGTCTTCGAGCTGCTGCGGGCGACGGCGAGCAAGCTCTACGCGCGGCACTTCGAGGCCCTCGAGGTGCTCAAGGGGTTGCCGCTCGGCTACAACCGCGATTCGCGCGAGACCAAGGAGAGCATCGCGGCGGGGCTCGACCTGGCCCTCGAGGCCCTCGACCAGCTCACGGGCTCCCTGCCCTGCCTGGTCGTGGACGAGGCGCGGATGTTCGCGGCCGTGCGGGGCAACTTCTCGCTCGCGACCGACCTGGCGGACGGGCTCGCGCACCGCACCGGGCTGCCCTACCGGCAGGTGTATCACCTGGTGGGCGACTGGGTGAAGGAGGCGATCGCCGCGGACCGCCCCTTCGATGCCCTCACGTGCGACGAGCTGGTGGCCTTCGCGGCCGGCCGCGGGCTGACGCTCGAGCTGGACGACGCGGCCTATGCCGGGCTGGTCGAGCCCCTGGAGGCGATCGCCCGCCGCGACACCGTGGGTTCCCCGGCCCCGCACCGGACGGCCGAGGCGATCAGCCGGACTCGCGCCGACCTGGCCCGCCACGCGGCCTGGCGCCAGGCGCTCACGGAACGCATCGAGACGGCCCGCCGCGGGCTCGAAGAAAGGACGGGCACCCCATGCTGACGGACTGGCTCGCGGACCTCATCCGGCTGCCGTCTCCCTCGGGGGACGAGGGGCAGGTGTTTGCGTACCTGCGCGACTGGGCCCTCGCGCGTGGATACGAGACCCACACCGACGCGGGGAACGTCATGGTGCGGATCCCGGGCCAGGACCCGACCCGCGCGCTCGTGCTGCACGCGCACATGGACGTCGTGCCGCCAGGAGACCTCTCGGCCTGGACCGACCCGCCCCACGAGCCGGTGGTGCGGGATGGCCGGATGTACGGGTCGGGCGCGAGCGACGACAAGGCCGGGATCGCGGTCGCCATGGCCGTGGCCGCCGGGCTGGACGGGCCGCCCCCGGTCGACCTGTGGCTCGTGTGGGTCACGTGCGAAGAGACGGATGGCTCGGGCTCGGAGGCCTTCGCACGATGGTTCGGGGAGCACCACCAGGCGCGCTACGCGCACGTGGGGGCGCTGCTGTTCGAGTCGACGGACTGCGACTGGCTCGAGTACGAGGCCAAGGGCAGCATGTTCCTGGAGATCACGACCCGCGGGAAGGGGGGGCACGCGGCGCTGAAGCCGGCGGGTGAGCCGACGGCGATCGCCCATGCGGCCGAGATCGTGCGGCGGCTGGCCGCGGTGGAGGCCGGCTGGCATGCCCGGGGCTTCGACCGGACGTCGCTCGTCGTGACCCACCTGGCGGGGGGAGAGGCCACGGCTCCCAACCGGATCGACGCCACCTGCCGCATGGTGGTGGACGTGCGCACGCGCGCC
>JBIIHZ010000381.1:0-2751 GCA_044235265.1 Candidatus Sericytochromatia bacterium | reverse complement strand
CGTCAAGGTGGCCCCCGAACAAGACCCGCAGGAGGTCCTGCGCACGTTGCAGGCCGATCCCGGGACCGTTTACGCGGAGCCCGTCTACCGCTACCGCGCGCTGGACACCGCGATGCCGTCCGTGCCCGATGATCCGCGGCTGTCTGAACTCTGGGGCTGGTCGAAGATCCGCACCTCCGAGCTCTGGAGTCGCGCGAAGTCCGGTGCCAGCGTGAAGGTGGCCGTGGTCGACACCGGCGTCGACCGGGACCATCCGGACCTCACGGGCCGCGTCCTGCCCGGCTGGGATTGCGTGAACGGGGATGCGGATCCCCGGGACGATCAGGGCCATGGCTCCCACGTCGCCGGGACGATCGCCGCGATGGCAGACAACCGGCTGGGCATCACCGGCATCGCCCCCACGACGGCCATCGTGCCCGTGAAGGTGCTGGGGGCGGATGGTTCGGGCGAGACGACGACCATCGCCCAGGGCATCCTCAAGGCGCGCGAACTCGGAGCCCAGATCATCAATCTGTCCCTGGGGGGACCGGAGCGGTCCCGCGTCCTCGAGGACGCGATCGCCCGCGTGACGGCCCAGGGTTGTCTGGTCGTGGTGGCCGCCGGAAATGACGGCACGACCACCCCCAGCCACCCGGCCGCGTTCGCGGATGCCCTCTCGGTGGCCGCGACCGACGCGAACGACCGGCGCGCGAGCTTCTCGCAGTATGGCTCGACCGTTGACATCGCCGCCCCCGGAGTGGACATCCTCTCGACGACGGAAGGCGGCTACAAGAAGCACTCGGGGACGAGCATGGCCTCCCCGCACGTCGCGGGTGCCGCCGCCCTGCTGCTGTCGCTGCATCCGGAGGCCACCCCGGCTCGCCTCCGGCAGGCCCTCGAGTCAGGCGCCGATCGTCGGACGTCGGGCTTCGGGTCGACGCCTGTTGCCCGCCTCGACCTGGTGGGTGCACTCGCTCAGCTCGAGACCTCGGCGAGTCCGGTTCCGAGTCCTGGACCCACCGATCCACCGTCCGCCACCCCGATCGAACCGTTGCCCCCGCGCCCATCACCGAGTGCTCGGCCCGTCCCGGCACCCACGGCACGTCCCATCCCTTCACCGAGCACGCGTCCCGGGGAGGGAATCCCTCGACCGGGAGCCCCCACACCGGGGCGAAAGGAACCGGGCCGGCGATCGCCCCTGCCGGGATGGCCCATCTGGCCCATCTGGCCCTTCGAGAAGGTATGACGAAAATCAGGGCCCCTCGCGGGGCCCTGACCATCGATTCGACCTCGAGAATCCTGACGACAGTCACGCCTCGGACAACAGGCTGCTGAAATCAACGAACTCCGGTGTTTCGGAGGTTCCTGGCGTCCGCCATGGTCATGAACGAACCGTCCTCGTTCTTGCGCCAGGGATGAAAGCCATATCCCTTCAGGATCTGGCTCGGCCGGGTGTCGAAATCGGAGAGACGCACCAGCCTGCCATCCGGCCGGGTCATGAAGGCCCCCTCGATGCTGGCGCGGCGGAGATCACCGAGCAACGCTCCGGGATGCTTTCCAGGAGTGCCGAGCAGGGTGCCATGGAACGAGGCGTGGTCGAGGAGAGCACCCCGCAGGTCCGCACCTCGCAGGTCGGCACCGCTGAAACCGGCACCGAAGAGCCGGGCGCCCCTGAAATCAGCCCCCCGCAGGTCCGTATCCTTGAAATCCGCGAGGTTGAGCTTGAAACGGGAGAAGTCCATGCCTTTCAGGCGCGATCCCTGAAAATCCGCACCGGGCAAGATTCCGAAAATCGAACCGTTGAGGCTGCTCGGCCTGTATCCGGGCAGGGCATCGCGCAGCGCCCTTTCGCGGACCAGCTGGCCCCGGGTGACCTCGGCGGGGAAGAGCCCGGCGGCCGTCGCGGTCAGCTTCTGGCGACGGGTCCCGAGAACCAGCCGATCGGCGCCCTGCGACGCCGCCCGCTGGCCGATGGACTCTCCGACGCGGAGGGAAGCCTTCTCGACGGTCCCTGCAACCTCGCGCTGCATCACGCGACCGGACTGCTTCATCAAACCACCGATGTTCATGAGGGTTCTCCATCCAAGGTGTTCAGGACCTGTTAATCCATAGCCTCGAAGGAAGACGACCTGAACCCCGTCCCGGTTAACAGTCCATGAAGATTCGAAAAAGAGAGGTTGCAGGCTAGAACTTCGGACGAGCACGGCGCAGGCTGGCAAGACGTCGAGCCTGGTCGGCCGTGAGCGACAGGCGAGCCAGGAGAGCGGCGATGGCGTCGAACTCCTCGAGCAGACCGGAATCGAGCGCGTCATTCGCCTCGGAAAGCCCGGCAGCGGCGGCCCGGGGCCCCCACTCCGCGAGGAGGGCCCGGACCTTGGGCTGCCATCCGGGCTCCGTGACGCGAGAAACCCGCTTGACGGCTTCCCATGCCCGACCCCGGGCGGCCAGATCGTAGGCCTCCAGGATACGTTGCTCGGGTCCGGCGGCGTTTCCGGAGCGCCGGACGGGTGGCGGTGAGGCCTCCGTCGCGGGGGATTCCACCGGACGCACCACCGGCACCTCCTGGCGAACCTCGGGAAGCGGGAAAGGCACGGGCGGAAGCTCCCTCGGGCGAGCGCCCGGGCGATCGAGACGCTGGACCTCACCCGCGGGCGGGGAGGGCGGTGCGGAAGGACGTGGCGAGGCGGGCGGGGCAGTCGCGGGGCCGAACCGGAAGGCATCGGCGACGCTGAAACCTCCGACGACCAGCCACGAGAGGACCAGCCCCTGGAG
>JBIIHZ010000380.1:0-2756 GCA_044235265.1 Candidatus Sericytochromatia bacterium | reverse complement strand
GAAGATCGGCGCCAACCAGGTGTGGGCGTCGCTCCCGGGCGATCGCAAGGTGACGGTCGCCGTCATCGACTCGGGAGTGGACTACACCCACCCCGACCTGGCGGGCCGCACCTCGAAGGGCAACGACTTCGTCAACTTCGACCAGGACGCCATGGACGATGACGGTCACGGCACGCACTGCGCCGGGACGATCGCCGGTGGTCTGGGAGATGGCGGTGTCGTCGGCGTGGCTCCCGGCGTGAGCATCCTCCCCGTCAAGGTCCTCGATGCCAACGGTTCTGGCAGCTTCGCCAACGTCGCGGCGGGTATCGTGTACGCGGCCGATCAGGGCGCGCCCATCCTCTCGATGAGCCTCGGTGCCGGTCGCTCGTCGAAGGTCCTCGATGACGCCGTCGCCCACGCCGTCGCCAGGGGGGCGCTCATCGTCGCCGCAGCCGGTAACGATGGCTCGGACGAGCCTTGCTACCCGGCCGTCATGCCCGGTGTCATGGCCGTCAGCGCTACCATGAAGACCGACAAGCTCGCGTACTTCTCGAACTACGGCAAGCACCTCTCGGTCTCCGCACCCGGGTCCGATATCCTCTCGACGTACCCCGGTGGCAAGTACGAGTCCCTCGACGGGACCTCGATGGCCTGCCCGCACGTCGCCGGCCTGGCGGCGCTCGTCAAGAGCAAGAACCCCGCGTTCACGGCGAAGCAGGTTCGTTCGAAGATCGAGTCGGCTGCCTTCGATCTGGGTGCCAAGGGCTTCGACCCGACGTTCGGCCATGGCCGCATCGATGCCGTGAAGGCGACCCGGTAAGGTCCGTCATGCGCGCAATGGGCGCCCCTTCCCCGGACCGGGGAGGGGGTGCCCAGCTTTTGGTGGGACCTCGTTCCGGGTCCGATCCGTTTCTCGATCGGGAAGGTGTCGGAGAGCGCCAGGCCGCAGGTGGCAGCGAAGGCGACATTCAGTGCCTTGACGGGGATTTTCAGCAAGAAGTCGAGTATCTCGGGGGTGCCTCAGAGAAGCGGTGCGCGCTGGATGGCGTCCGGAATTCCGTAGCCACCCACGGAATACAGGTACGAGGGAGTCTGGAAATAGATTTCGCTGCTGTTGCGATTGTGACCTGGAAGCTCCGCCCTCGCACTGAATGCTTCCAGGATCAGCCCGTCTGATCCTCGGGTCGCGTTCAGGGCATATCCGCTACCCGTCAAAACATAGAGATAATCGGATAGCAACGCGACATTCGCAGAATTGAAGCCGATGGGCGAGTTGGTGACCGGGCGAAGGCCCGTGATGTCTCCGGAGCTGTCCATTCCGAACGTGACGCCGGGCACGTTGCTCGATCCGCCCATCACATAGAACTGGTTGTTGATCTGGACTGACGAGGGCCTGTACCCGGGTTCGTAGGTCGTGCCAGCGGCTGCGTAGGGTGTGAAGGCTCCCAGCGTGCCATCCGGCTGGATCTCGGCACGTTCCAAGCCCTGGCCGAAACCTGAATTTGTTCCGCCACCGGCCAGGTAAATGTAACGGTCGGTCTGGATGAAGTCCCCGGAATGGCGCGTGGTCGTGGTGGAAAGCGTCTCGAAGCTGCCCGCGAGTGAACCGTCAGGTTGGATGGGGGCACGCTGGACGGCATCACCCAGGGTCCGACCGAAGACATAGATGTAGCTACCTATCCGGATCGCCCACGGCAGGTAAGGGGGGTTGGACTGGTTGGCCGCTACAAGGGAGATCGGTGATGTCGTGAAGCTCTCCGGATTCCCCTGTGAGTCCAGGTTCGCCACGGCGATCTTGTTCGTCATCTCCCCCCAGGTCGGGGTTATCCATTCGTAACCGCCGAACAGGTACAGCTTGTTTCCGACCTTCAGGGGAGCCGCATCGGTGATGCCGTAGGGCAGCGTATCCGTGAGGGTCACGAAGAGGCCGAGGGCCGGTCCTTTATCGATGGTGGCCGTGACACTCCCCTCATTCACGACCTTGCCCGTCACGATGTCGAAGGAGGTTGTGGCATTCGCCGAGAACACCTGGTCCTTGAGCTGGATGGGCAGGGCCGCGATGGGTGGCGCATCGTCCAGGTTCACCTCGAGGGTCACCTTGCTGCCACCACCCTCGCTGATGAGGTGTTCCGCAGCCTCGCCGGGGGCCTTGTAGGCGCTCGCCCGGACCCGGTAGGTGGTGTTCCGCCTGAGTCCTTTCAGGACGATGGGGGCCGAGAGGCTGCCCGAGGCGACGTCCAGCTTGAGCGGGTTGCCCGCGACGAGGGCGGCCGATTCGTTGCTGCCCTCGACCTTGTGGAGGGAGACGACGACGTGGTCGATGTCGCTCCGGGTCCAGGCCTTGAGCAGAGCCTGGGTGCGCAGGCCTCCGTCCCGGACGGTGGGCTGGAGGCGCAGCGTGACGGGGCCCTCGCTGGACTGCCCGAGAGGTCCGGCGAGGGTGGCGCATCCGGCGAGCGTGCCCAGGGACAGGGCGAGGATCCAGGATCGTTTCATCGGTTGGCACTCCATGAGGGGGCGCAAGTCGGCGGATCCGGGGTCACTTGCTCCGTTCGAGGTGCCGGAAGGTGGTCTGTCCGTAGCGGTTGGAGCCCATGAAGTGGCCTCCGGGTTCCCAGTACTTGATGGCGAAGGTGAGGCCGGGCATGCGGGCGACGTCGTCGGAGACCTGAAGGGTGACGGAGGTGTCGGTGATCTCGGGGCTTCCCACGATGTTGTCGTCGATGCCGGGTGCCTTGACGACGACCTCGTAGATGGCCCCGGGGATGTCGGTC
>JBIIHZ010000379.1:0-2759 GCA_044235265.1 Candidatus Sericytochromatia bacterium | reverse complement strand
GCCGAGCAGGCCGCAAGGGGGTCTGCATCACGCTCGTGACGCCGGCCGAAGAACGAGATTTTGCCCGGATCCAGCGAGATCTGAGCGAGACCTTGCAGGCCCAGGCCGCGGCAGCTGCCGCGCCGAAGCCCTCCCCGAAACCGGAAGCTTCACCGGAACGGCCGCCTGCGCGACCCGTTTTGGCCGAACCCCGTCCGGTCCCGGGTGCAGGAGCGGGTCCCCGGGAGCGTCGGCCGGGGCGCGAGGCCCGGCGGGACGAGGCTCGTCCGGAAGTCGTCGAGGCCGGTACAAGAGCTGCTCGCGGGGAGGTTGCATCCAGCACGGAGGACACGGCAGGGCGTCCACGTTCCGGATGGACGGTTGACCCTCAGGCCCTCGAATCGGCTGCACGCCGGACTGCCGACCAGTCCGAACTCGTCCGCTCGATCCTGGAAGCAGCGCCTGCCGATCAGGTGATCCATGCCCTTCTCGCGAAGACCGGGCTGGACCTACCATGGCTGCGCGCCTCCCGGGGGGAAGCTGCTCCCGATCGCCGCAAGGAACGAAACGGAGCCGTCCACTTTCGCCGGGTCACGCGCAAACCATCCCGGACCGTCTACGGAGACTGACGTCTCCCCCGTGAAAGAGGCCTTCCGATGCGTGTGACAACCCGGTCGTGTGCGGCGCTGTTCGCGCTCACGCTTGCTTGCCCCGCCGGTTCGGCTCTGGCGATCGATCGCTCGTTCGACGCCCGTGGCATCTACGTCACGGCCACCACGATGCAGCTGTCGCGTCTCGACACGCTGGTCAAGGGGCTCAAGCAGGTGGGCGGGAACACCGTGGTCTTCGATGCCAAGGACGAAGACGGCATCGTCTCGTACCGCTCGAACGTGCCACTCGTCCGCGAGATCGGGGCGGACCGGGAAGGTCCCATCCGGGACCTGAAGGCCAGGGTGCGGTCGCTCCACGAACGGGGCATCCACGTGGCTGGCCGGATCTGCCTGTTCCACGACCCCATTCTCGCCCGCAAGCGTCCGGATCTCGCCCTCAAGACCCGGGCTGGCAAGGCCTTCCCCGAAAGAGGGCGTGCGGCCTGGAGCAATCCCAACCTCCCCGCCGTCCAGGCCTACAACCTCGACCTCGCGCGGGAGCTGGCCGACATGGGGGTCGACGAGATCCAGTTCGACTACATCCGGTATCCGGCCCAGGGACCCATCAAGGAAATCGCGCTCGGTTTCGACCCGGCCGTGAAGCCCAAGCACCAGGTCATCACCGCGTTCCTCGAGAAGGCCTCTCGTGAGGTTCACGCCCGGAGCAAGCTCGTCAGCATCGACGTCTACGGCGTGATCGCCTGGCAGCAGCGGATCGACGAGGTCATCACCGGTCAGCGGGTGCAAGACCTGGCCCGACACACCGACATCATCTGCCCCATGGTCTATCCGTCCCACTTTTTCCCGCCGTTCGATGGGTACCAGCGGCCGGCCGACCAGCCCTACTACTTCGTGAGTCAGGGGGTCAAGCGCCTCGCGAAGCTGACGCAGGGAAGCGGAGTCGTCATCCGACCGTGGCTTCAGGCATTCCCTTGGCGGGTCTCGAGTTACGGGCCTGCCTACGTGCAGACGCAGCTCCGGGCTGCCCGTGACGAGCACGCGGTCGGGTGGATGCTCTGGAACGCCGGAAACCGTTACGACGCGGCCTTCCAGGGAGTCGGGAGATTCGTGGCGTCGCGGTGACGGGGCTTCTCGACGTTCGGTCACAACACTTCCTTGACACCCCTGGGCCCTGATATGATCGATGAACACATCGTCGTGAATAACTGAGTCCATCACTGGGATAACCGTCGGGATCACCGAAGCTCGAGCGAGCCGAAACCATTCGAAACCCAGTTTCGAAGAGGTTTTGTCGTGCGCAAGCTCCTGACGTGTCTATCGCTCGCCCTCGTGGCCGGTTGCGGCCTGCCCCGGATGTCACCCGCGGATCAGATGGTGTCCTCCTACCAGCAAACACGCGACCTCGCGGGATCCTACCTGTCTCTGGGATTCGAGCCGGCGGACGATCTCGTGGCAGAACTGAACCGGCTCCGTCTGGGGCTTGGCTTCGTCGGCATGGACCGCGCGATCCCCCCCCGCGATCCGGATCACCTGCACGTGACGGTCGGTTTCTTCCGCTCCCTGATGCCCTACCAGGCCGAACGGATGCGGGCGCGCTTCCAGGGTCAGGCCGTCCATGTGCGCCTGACGGGAACAGGCGTGGCCCGCGACCAGGTCGCGTACTGCACGGTGGAGGGAGTCGAACCCCTGCGGGCCTGGCTCCGGGAGCAGCAGATTCCCTTCGAGGCGGACGATGCCCACTGCACGTTCGGCGTGCATCCGGGAAATCCCCGGGACGTCCACCGGGTTCCGAAGCCCCTGCAACAGCCCATGACGGTGCGTCAGGTGCTCACGGAGATTCATCTCTGCCAGGGCAAGCGCGCCCTCTGGTGAACCCTCAGTAGCCCAGAGGGAATCCGCTTCCCCGTCCGAGCAGCGTGAGCCAGGTCTGCAGGCCGCGGGCTTCTACCAGACGCCTGACCCGGCGATACCCCTGACCGTAGGCCGGGTCGGGATCTTGCTGCATGACCTCGAGCAGATGGACGGCCATCGGGTCAGAAGATTCCTCGTGCACGAGGGCCTTGAGATAGTTGCAGCTCCCCTCCTCGAAGGCCGGATCGAGCTTGCGTCCGGTCAAGAGGTTCACCCACACGTGCCCGAACTCGTGAGCGACCGTCCCGAGGAAGAGTT
>JBIIHZ010000040.1:0-9250 GCA_044235265.1 Candidatus Sericytochromatia bacterium | reverse complement strand
GTAACAGCGTCAGATTGACCCCGGGAGAGACGTTCAACCCCTGCCTGACCGTGACGGCCTGCGTGACGGCGGTCGAACCGGGTGCGGCAGCAGCAGGCAGACGGATCACGAGAGTCGTGGTACCGGAGGACACCACGGTGCAGGCAAGTGCGCCAAACAGCACCTGAAATCCGGCCGAGGTCGGGGCGAAATTCGCACCCTGGACGGTGATGTCCCGTCCGAATGCCGTCGGATTCGGAGAAAGTGATGTAACCACGGGAGTGGGCGCATAGGTCGAGGCGTAACTCCCGCCAGACCGGGAAATCATGAACGGGTCGAGGTCACTGGAGAGTGACTGCACGACCAGGTTCCTGACCGACGAGAACTCGGAGTCGGTCACGCCCGAGGCCCCCGGCGCGAAGGCATCCGCAGAACCTGCCGCCTGGGTGACGGTGCCAATGAGGTTGGCCGGCGACACATCTGCCCGCAGCGTGTCGATGATGGACAGGGCCGTCGTGGACTCGTTGATGGAGACCGCGGAACCGGGCTGAAGCCCGGTGATGCTGGAGAAACTCGACGTCGTCACGGCCCGGATGATCGTCCTGACACGGCACGCGTCCTGGCCCGCGACGTGGTTCCCCAGCCCTTTCACGGCTTCGAGGAAATAATGCTTGCCGGCCGTGACCCTGAGAGAGCCTCCGCTGAACTGAAAGGCCCCGGTGGAATCGGTGAGGGCCGTCGCCACCGTCGTGCCCGCGTCGATGTCGATGACGGACACGGTGGCCGCCGTGGCGATCTGACCGATGGTGGCCTGAGTCCGGTACCCGAAAGCTTGCAGATCGACCCGACCGGTTAAGATAAGTTCGGGCCCCTGAAGGTCACGCGAACCGGGACCGGTAGCGTACGCCCCGGAGCGAGACAGGAACACGCCGGGACCCGATCCCGTACAGCCGGACAGGGAAAGCACAGCGGCTGTCAACACGAGCCACGAGGACACCGAACCGGTTCGCGACATGGGTACCCGCGACTTTCCAGGGCGTAGCCCGAAAGAGGTCCGTTCACACGAGTGGAACATACCCAGGTTGCGCGGTGAAAACACGGCTTGTCCTGGTACATGTATCGTGAAGTTGCGATCAGACATCAGGTCCTGAACAATCAAGGGGCACACCTGACCTGGAGGTCCATTGTCTATGCACACTCCTCGCTTGTCCTCGGCTGCCGATATCCCCGTCCTCGATCATGGATACGTCCGCTACGTGGCGCATCTCGGCGACGACCTGACTCCCCTCGAGGCGGCCCGGATGAGCACGGGGAACCCGACGGGGGTCGACTCCGCCAAGGACGCCGCCACGCGGGACTACCTCTGGCGCCATGCCCATGCGACCCCCTTCGAGATGTCCGTGCTGCAGATCGAGGTCCAGTGCCCCATTTTCGTGGCACGCGAGTGGATGCGTCATCGCACCCAGAGCTTCAACGAGTTCTCCGGGCGGTACGCGGAGATGCCTGCCCTCCAGTACGTGCCAGCGCCTGAACGCGTTCAGGCGCAGAGCGGGACCAACAAGCAGGGGTCGGGCGTGGACCTCGACGAGGCCTCGCGCGAGTCCTTCCTCACATCGATCGCCGAGGACCAGCACGCCGTGAGGGCTCACTACGAGGAGTATCTGCAAGCCGGCGTGGCGCGCGAGCTGGCCCGGATCAACCTCCCCCTCGCGCAATACACGCGGTTCCGTGCCCAGGCCAATCTCCGCAACTGGCTGCATTTCCTGGATCTGCGCCTGGCTCCCAATGCCCAGTACGAGATCCGCGTCTATGCGGGGGCCGTCGCCCAGATCGTCCAGCAGCTGTGGCCCCTCACCTGGAACACGTTCGAGGAACACACCCTGTGCGGGGCTCGGCTGAGCCGGAACGAACTCGCCCTGCTACGAACCTGGCTGACGGACGCATTCGGCGGTCCGGACGGCTCCTCCCTCGAAGAAAGTCTGACCGCGATGACGGCCGATCGCCTCCCGCCGTCGAAGCTGCGAGAGTTGCTCGCGAAGCTGGGGCTCCGGGGAAGCTGACCTTTCTTCTGGTATGATCGTCCCCGGGTCGTTCAACGGAGACGGAACGTGCGGGAACTCACTTGTTCGACGGGTGACCTCAGGCCCGGGATGATCCTGGCCCAGAACGTCGTGCACCCCTACACGCGCCAGACCATCTGGACGGCCGGGACCCTAATCAACGACCACCACATCACGCTCTTGCAGCGGATCCAGACCGGGCCCATCAAGGTGCTGGCGCAGCCCGATCCCCTCGCGGGAGAGTCGACTGCCGATCCGGTCCCTCCAACGGACCCCGGGGCCGATCCCCCCCCGCTCGTCCGCGCCCCTGCCATGCCCCTGGAATCGGGCCACACGGGCCCCATCCAGCGGGCTCCCGAGCGGCCGGCTTCACCTCAGGTCCCGTCACCGGTCCGCAAACTTCCTGCCAACCGCCCCGCACCGGGGCCTGCGGTCAAGCGCATGCCAGCCGCGCGACCGGTCGCCTCCGAACCGGCAGGCTCGACGTTCCGGCCGAAGATCATCCGCCACGAAGTGATGGAGCGGAACCTCAAGACCATCGAGCACATCCAGTCGCAGATCAAGCAGGGACAGGCCCTCGATATCCGCTCGGTCGACACCACCGTCCAGCAGACAATCCAGCGCATCGTCACGAACCGCGAACTGCTGAACAGCCTCATCGACCTGCGGGTGTACGACGAGTACACGTATGCCCACTCCTCGAACGTCATGAGCCTGTCCCTGGTGGTGGGGGCCGCCCTCGGGTATCCCGTCGAACGCCTTCGTATCCTGGGCATCGGCGCCCTGCTGCACGACATCGGCAAATCGATGGTCCCCGAGGCGATCCTGCACAAGCCGGGCAAGCTGACGGCGGACGAGTTCCGGATCATGGCGACCCACCCCGCCAACGGGATCATGTTGCTGAGCCCGTATGCCTGGGCCACGCAGGATATCCGGAACATCGTATTCCAGCATCACGAGAAGTACGACGGCAGCGGTTACCCGCTCGGCATCAAGGGCGATGCGATCGCCGAGTTCTCGCGCATCGTTTCGGTCGTCGACGTCTATGATGCCCTGATCTCGAACCGCCCCTACAAGAAGGGCCTCCCGCCGAACGTCGTGTACGAGGCCATCGTGCACGGTGCGGGCACCCACTTCGACCCGCGGATCGTCGAGGCCTTCACCCGCTTCATCGTGCCGTATCCGGCCCAGTCGTGGGTCGTCCTGAACACCGGACAGTTCGCCCGCGTCGTGCAGGTCAACCGTCAGGCCCTCGATCGCCCGATCATCGACCTCGAGGGCACGATCGTGGATCTCACACGCCGGCCCGAATGGTCGATCCGGACCATCCACCAGCCCCATGAACCCTGATCTCTCCCCGGGAGCCGACCTCCCGCTCCTCTTCCTCGACCCCGGTGCGTGGGGTGAGAGCCACGTCCGCCTGTCCGAGGCGCAGTGGCATTATCTCGCCCGGGTGCTTCGCCTGCCCGCCGGGGCCCCCTTCCGGGTGCTCGATGGCCTCGGGATGCGCTGGATGGCCCGGATGCCTGCCCCGGAAGGGCGTTCGCGCGAAGCTGCCATCTCGGATCCGCAACCGGCCCCGGGGGAGCTGCCAGGGCGCATCACCCTGGTTCAGGCCATCCTCAAGGGCGATCGCCAGGACTGGATCCTCCAGAAAGCGACGGAACTCGGCGTGCATGCGATCGTCCCCGTCCTGACGGAACGGACGGTGGTCCGACTCGAGGCCGATCGGGCCGACCGCCGGATGGCGCGGTGGCAGGAGATCATCCGTGAGGCCGCCGAGCAATGCGAGCGAGGACGGTTGCCGGTCCTTTTGCCTCCCGTCCGCCTGATGGACAGCCTCCCGGCCGAGATTGACGCGACGGAGGCCCTCTGGTTCGGACACCCCCGGGAAGCGGGTATCCCGAGCCTGAGGGAAGCCATCCGGGCGAGCACCGGGGGGCTTCATCGGTTCTTCGTGGGGCCAGAAGGGGGCTTCTCTCCCTCCGAGGAGGCCTGGCTGCGCGGTCGAGGAGTCCGGCCCGTCAGCCTCGGCGCCCGGATCCTCAGGGCCGAGACGGCCTGCCTGGCCGCCGTGAGCCTCCTGGCGAGTGAACTCGAGGAACGCTAGCGACCGTCCTTGCGCCGGGGGGGCGTGGCAGACTTCGGTCCGCTCGCGGGAGACGGTTTCGCGGCGGGTGGGGGCGCAGGATCGGTGGCATCTGCGCCGCGCTCCTTCTTGACCTTGTCGATCAGCCCACCCAGTCGCTTGACGATCGTGGTCGCGTGATCTCCCACCAGGTGTGCATCCACCGTCCCCTTGAGCGGGGTCTTGTCGATGATGCGGTTGATCTGGTCCAGCATCTGATCGAGCGGCGTCGTGGGACGCGATCGTCCGGCCCCCGGAACGAATGGCTGGGGCGCATCGGTCCGGGAGTTCGCGGACCTGGCGGCGTTGAGCGGCGCCGTGGGGGAGGCCCCCCCGATGATCCGTCCCGTACGCGAGGGGGTCGTGTTCGGGAGACCGGCCTTGTCGAGCATCTTGGGCGGGTTGAAGGACACGGGGGGCGGGACGGGATCGCCCTTGCCGCGCTTCTTGGTCCTGGGCGGCGGCACGTCGGCGGGCAAGCCCAGTCGCTCGAGCGCCTCCGTGGCCATCCCGACGCTGCCCTCGAAAGCAAGCAACTGGCGGTAGTACTCGCCGGCCTTCTCGAGATCTCCCATGCGCTCGGCGAGGCGAGCCACGGCCGAGCAGGCCAGTTCACTGGCCGGATCCATCTGGAAGGCCGCCTCGAAGGCCAGCAACGACTGGGGCAGGTCCTGCAGGTGGGCGAAGGCCCGACCGAGCGAGAGATACAGGGCATGGTCCGGCCCCGAGATGTCGAGGACCTTGCAGAACGCCACGGCAGCCTGGCGATAATCCCCGAGACGCATCGTGATGTTGGCCATCAGCAGGTGGGCCGGTGCGAACTGGGGAGCCTGCGCGATGACGTGGTGCGTCTGGGCAGCCGCTCGCTGCATGTCGCCGAGTTCGAATGTGACCTGGGCGATCTGGTACCGGGCCACCATGGCCTTGGGGTCGTTCTTGAGCGCCCGATCGAAGCTCGCGATCGCCTCTTTGGCCCGGCCGCCCTCCTTGCGCACCACTCCCAGCATGATGAACGCATCCGTCAGGGTCGCGTCGACCTGGGTCGCCTTCTCGAAGCACTCCTCGGCTGCATCCCGATCGCCCTGCTGGTAGAGACATTCTCCGAGATGAAAGAGCGTCCGGGCATTTTTCTTGAAGTCGTAGGAGGCCTCGAAGTGCGAACGCGCCTCCTGCAGATCCCCCTGGCGCATGTAGATGCGTCCCATCAGCATCAGAGCCGAGGCATAGGCGGCCGGATCGGACTGATTCACGCGAGCCAGCAGGTCCATGGCCCGGCCGGTATCCCCGGCCTGGAAGGCTTGGTTGGCCTGATTGACGAGATCCTGCGCGCTCATGACGCTCCAGATGACCGCGGATGGCGGTGCGAGGGCCGACGGCTCTTTTCTTGTACCCTTGACGAGGCACCGGATACCGGAGTGGCCCCCGTCATGGCCACGAGTCTGCGCAAGCGATGGTTCACGGCGGACTTCGAGAGCGGGGGCACGTGCTGGGCCGCGAGTTGCGCCAGGCTGGCATACGGATGATCCACGCGGAGTCGGGCCGTCTCGGCGAGTTCCTCGGAGACCTCCGCCAGACGCCCCGTGCGCAGGAGCCCCTCGATGGCCCGGATCTGCTCGGAAGCCGTCTGGAGGGTCCTGTCGAGGTTGGCCGTCTCGCAGTTCACGGTCCGCTGGACGTGGTTCTTGAGGTCACGACTGACCCGGAGATCCTCCAGGGCCCAGCGGGCCCGCGTGGCTCCCGTGAGCGTCAGGAAGGCGGCGATGTCGTCGGATCGCTTGAGGTAACAGGTCCAGGCCTGCCCGCCCGCCCGCTGGTAAGACCCGGGATGCAGGTCCTCTGCCTGGAGCGCCTCTTGCACCACCGGGAGCGCCTCGGCCGCCAGCGTGAACTCCAGGTGATAGGCCCGCTCGGGATTGACCAGCGAGCCACAGGCCAGGAACAACCCGCGCAGGAAGCTGCGCCGACAGCAGCGCCGCCTGAGCGCTTTCGGGTCGACGGTGGGCAGGGGTGTCACGCGAGGATCGCGATGCAACACGACGCTCATGGAACCGCTGCGTCCATCCGGGGATTCGTACCGCAACTCGGGCTCGAGGCCCCGGATCGCCCGGGCGAGGCGAAACACGCGCCGGGCCGTGGCCGGCAGATCGAGGGCGATCGCCAGCCCCCCGTCAGGCAAGCCCCGCCCGCTGACGATCACGAGCGCCGCGAGTTCCGAGGCCTGGCAGCAGGGACGCTCTGGCTCCAGGGCGGCCAGTTCGAGGCGGACGTCCCGCGAAAATGACAGATTCACGGCGCCTCCCGGAAGAGAGGACCGGGCATGCCCGGTCGCTCGAACGCGACCAGGCGACGCCCCTCGCGTGGCCGGGCCGACGTGAAGCTCTCGGCGACGGCGCGCGCGAGCCGGGCGGGGTCGTGGCGGACATAGGCATCCTCGGCCAGCAAGGGCGCCAGATGCACCTTGACGCCCAGGTTCTCGCAGGCCTGAAGGTCGAGATCGACGGGATGCTGGCCCACCGCGGCATAGCGATCGAGGCCATCGACGGGAATGGACTCGTTGAGCAGCATCGCGTGGACGAGATCGCTTCCCCCGAGTTGCTGGAGCACCCGGAGGTGGTCGGAGGCCGAGAACCCGTCGGTCTCGCCCGGCTGGGTCATGACGTTACAGACGAACAGGCGGTGGGCGGCGCTCTCCCGGATCGCGTCACGGATCTCCGGGATCAGCAGGTTGGGCGCGAGACTCGTGTAGAGACTGCCCGGCCCCAGCAGGATGAGATCGGCTTCCCGGATGGCACGAACGGCCTCGGGCAGGGCCCTGGGAGAGGCGGGATCGCACGAGACCTCGAGGATGCGCCCACGATGCGCCGCGATCTCGGATTCGCCGCGGACCAGTTCTCCGTCCTCGAACCGGGCGAGCAGATCGATGGGATCGAGCGTCGCGGGAAGGACCTGACCCCGGACCGCCAGGACGCGGCTCGAGGCCTTGATCGCCTGATCGAGATCCCCGGTGAGTTCGGCCATGGCCGTCAAGAAGAGGTTTCCGAAGGAATGGCCTCCGAGGCCTTCCTCACCCTGGAACCGGTAGCCGAACAGGCGGGTCAGCAGTTCTTCCTCGTCGGCGAGGGCCGTGAGACAGTGCCGCAGATCGCCGGGAGGAAGGACCCCCAGCTCGGCACGGAGCCGTCCCGAACTCCCGCCGTTGTCGGTCATGGCGACGACGGCCGTGATGTTGTCGCTGAAATGCTTGAGACCCCGCAGCAAGGTCGCAAGGCCGGTCCCGCCCCCGATGGCGACGATCCGGGGTCCCTTCCGGACCCGGTTGCGGTAGAAGGCGTCGAGGAGACGGGGGGGGGCCGGGTGCAGGGCGCGGGCAATCGCGCCCACGAGGCGTCTCGCGCCCCACACCGACACCGCGCCGCCCGCGATGGCCAGCACGACCCCCACGACCCACAGCGGTGAACGGGGCACGCCCTGAACCTCACGCACGAGGGCATAGGTGAGGACGCTGACGCCCCCGTTCACGGCCAGGAGGCCGGCAGCCGAGAAGCCTACCCAGCGCTTGATCCCCATCCCGGGGGTCCACCAGCGGAGCCACCGCACGTGCATGAATCCCGTCACCCGGCCGCGCGCTTCAGGCCGGACCCCGGACGGCGTCGCGCGTGTAGAGGTCGTTCTGCTTGTCGATGTCCCGGTGTTCTTCCACCACGGCATACCCGTCTCGCCGGAACCAGAGCGCAAGCTGGTGGGCGATCGCCACCGAGCGATGGCGCCCCCCGGTACACCCGATGGCGATCGCGAGGTGCGTCTTGCCCTCCTTGGAGTAGTGCGGCAGCAGGAACGACGCGAGATCCAGGAAGCGCTCCAGGAACTCGAGGGTGACGGGATGGCTCAGCACGAAGTCGGCGACGGGCTCGTGGAGCCCCGTGAAGGGCTTGAGCTCGGGGATGTAGTGCGGATTGGGCAGGAAGCGCACGTCCAGCACGAGATCGGCGTCCATCGGCGGCCCGAACTTGAAGCCGAAGCTCTTGACCGTCACCTGCATCGACTGGGAGGCCTGATCGGTCTGGATGAAGCTCGCGATGAGCTTCTCCTTGAGCTGACGGGTCGAGAGTTCGCTGGTGTCCAGGATGACGTCCGCCTGGGCCCGGATCTCCGCGAGCTGGTCGCGCTCGTCACGGATCGACGATTCCAGCGTGGACTGGCCCCACAGGGGATGCCGGCGTCGGGTCTCGCTGAAGCGATGCAGCAGCACCTCGTCCGAGGCCTCGAGGAACACCACCCGGGCCGGATAGCCGTCCTTGCGGAGCCGTTCGAGCACGGGCGGTAGCTCCTGGAAGAACGCTCCGCCTCTCAGGTCGATGACGATGGCAATCTGGCCCATCCGCGGATACGTGAGCTCGATGAACTGCGGCAGCAGGGCCGGGATCAGGTTGTCCACGCACAGGAACCCGAGGTCCTCGAAGCAGCGGATGACCTGACTCTTGCCCGCCCCGGACAGACCGGTGACAATGAAGATGGCGTTCTGGCGTGCGTCCAAAGGATGATCTCCCGCAGTCACGACGATCCGCGCCAAGTATATCACGGGCTCCCCGCCCGTTCGCTCGCGAGGAATCATGCACCCTTTCGGCCCCGTTCAGCCCCCCCGCCTCGTCATGTGCGATCTCGACGGCACCCTGCTCGACCGCGAGGGGCGCATGAGCGACCGGACGCGGGCGGCGATCGGTCGGGCACGCCAGGCAGGGGCCATGGTGGTCCTCGCGACGGGCAGGATGCTCCGGTCGGCGCGCCCGCATGCGGAACGTCTGGGTCTCGACACCCCGCTCGTCTGCTACCAGGGCGCCTGGATCCACGACCCGACCACCGGGGAAGACTGGCTCCACGAGGTGATGCCGGAAGCCGGGACCCGCGCGGCGATCTCCTGGTGTCGCGAGCAGGGCGTGGCCGTGAATGGTTACGTCCGGGACCAGCTCTACATCGAGCGGGTGAGCGCGGAAAGCGAGCTGTATTGCCGCATCGCAGGCGTCGAAGCGCGGGTGAGCGACCCGCTCGAGGCCTGCCTGACCCACCCTGCGACGAAGCTGGTGGC